>OMVC01000094.1 GCA_900314375.1 uncultured bacterium | reverse complement strand
TAGACACGCTAGTCTTAGGAACTAGTGCGAAAGCGTGGGAGTTCGAGTCTCTTCATGCCCAAATAGCAGGGTATAACATACGTTATACCCTGCTATTTTGTGTATAGAGTGTGACGAGAATCCCTTTTTGGGAGTTCGGCGGATTTGCGGACGGACGACACGAAGTTAGTCCGGATAGCGAGGAAATTGAGCAGACTTGAACCGAAGGTTCAAAGGCGAAACTTTCCGAGCGTGGAGCAAATCCAAGACGAGTCTCTTCATGCCCAGATTAACTAAAACAGACCGATTAATAATCGGTCTGTTTTAATATTAATACATTGTTTTAACAGTTTTTGTTCAACCTACCTTTGTATTTTGTTGGGTTTCACCAAACTAACAGATTCACTTTTATCTTAATTCTGCTTCAAGGTCTCTCATATTCGTTAATTGTTCTTGCAATGAAGGAGTGTTTGTTCTATTAATACCAATTCTTGTATTAGTTGATTCAAATACTTTCTTTTTCCCATCAAATAAAAAACTTAACTTTTCTCCTTGATTTTCGGTAATCCCAAGACGAGAACAATAGTAATGATCATCATATACAACATTTAATTTTTTACTTTTTCTAAATAAGTTTAAGAATTGTTGTACTAAAGTATTCGGTTTATCAGCATTGATAAATCTTTGTACAGCGGGATTTTCTGTCACCATCGTTCTTATTTCTTGCGGAACATTTTGATGAAATTTTAATGCTCTTGCTTTGCAAGATACATTATAATTGTTTCTGACACTTGTTATTGCATCCATTTTTTACCTTCCATTTACACGTAAACTTTCTGTTACACACTATATTTATATAAAGTATTTTTTCCATACAAAATTGCCTAATTTTTTGCAAATATTAGGCAATCGTTACAATCTCAGCTCAGCATCAATCAACATTTTTAAAAACTCAAATACAGTGTCAAAATCAGTTCGAGTTCCGACTACTCTTTCCCAGATTATTTTAAAATCGAACATTATTTATAAGAGCCTGTAAAATCAATGATTTTTACAGGCTTTTTAATTTATAATTAGAATATTTTATGTTACTAATATTAAATTATATTAAAATAGCTTATTGACAAAAATTTTTGTTTCATTTTTTATATAAGTATGGGAAATTTATTTGTAAATAATTTAATCTGTTGTTGCTGTAAGTCTTGTTGTTAAGAACTTACTTATAATTTTGCACGCAGATTTTAGTTAGAAATATTATAAACAAGTTCTTATTTTGTTAAGAACTTGTTTTGTTAAGGAGAAATTACAAATGAAAATAGATAAGATAAATAATGCCCCGAACTTTACCTCTGCAATGGGAGGATTATCAAATGCCCTTTACACATTGAGTAACAATGATATGCTAAACGCATCATTTGTTGATATTTTTGCAATGGACACCCCAAGAACCATTGTAGAAACTAAAAACAGAGGCAAACAAGCCGGAATTGAAATGGGTTTTAGGGAATACACAGGAACCTTTATTGCGGAATTTTCTGCAGCCCTGTTTGCCGTAATCGCTTCAAAATTTATCTCTAAAAGATTAACCCCGAATATAAAAGTAAATTCTGGTTCCTGGATTACAAATAACGGTCTTGATGTGTTTTCTGACATTTACAATAAATCAGATAAAACTCCAAAAAGTTATGTTGAAAATCTCCTTAATTCAATGTCAGGTCAAGTCGGTTCAAAAACCAAAAATTTTGCTGATATTGCGCAAAACAAGAAGCAATCTGTAATTGAAAAGTTAACAAATTTAATTACAGATAAATCAATGGACAAAAAGACAAATAAAAAAATATTAATCGAAATTCAAGATGAAATAATAAATATTCTTGGTGCTGATAATTCTATAAAAATTAAATCAGGTAAAAATGAAGTAACTTCAAACCTTACTCATACACTAAGAGATATTGTTGATTCCGGTAGAAACATTTTCTTCTCCGAAACCAAACAATTGCCAAGTGAAATAATATCAAAATTAAAACGAATGAATAATTTGCGTATTGGTATTGCTATACCTTTATCTATGGGGCTTGCAATTACAAACCAATACCTCAACAGATATTTAACAAAGAAAAGGACCGGCATTGATAATTTTGTAGGTGAAAACGGTTACGAAAATAATGTGAAAGATAAAAATGAAAAGAAAAAAGAGAAAGGTCTATGGCTAAAAAAAATAATATCCGCTGGGATTTTTGTATTAATGCTTACCAAAGTTATGGGGGTTAAAAAACCTGTTGACTTAATTAAAAAACTTGAATTTGACGGACCCGCAACAAGCGGAAATGCAATTAAAACTATTTACGGAACACTAATTTTAGGCAGAATTTTTGCTTCGAAAGATTCAACAGAATTAAGAGAAACAAATATTAGAGATTACCTAGGGTTTTTAAACTGGTTAGTACTAGGCGGTTTTGTTGCAAAAGGTGTAGGGCAAGCATTTGATCCAAAACAAGAAAACTTGTTTAATATTTCAAAATCAGGCAAAGGAATAAAACATTGGCTTCAAGATGTATCACTCAAATCTCAAAAGGAAATAATTGCACAAGGTGGTAATGTTGAAAAGAATTTAAGAAAATTAAATATTGCACAAATGTCAGGAATTGCATATTCTGCTATAATGCTCGGTGTACTATTACCTAAATTAAATATTTGGATGACAAGGGGCAAGCATAATAAAAAACAAAACATTACAAACAGTGAAAAACCGAATAATGTAACTTTTAAATCAGGATTCGTTTCTATGGAAGAATTCACTCATAAACAACAAAATAAAAAATAACAGGAGAAAAAATGAAAAAGATTATATGTTATGGAGATTCAAATACTTTCGGATATAATCCGAAAGACGGCTCAAGATTTGACGAAAATATTCGATGGACTTCCCTCTTGCAAAAGAATTTAGGTGTTGAATATGAAGTTATAAACGAAGGAATGTGTGACAGAACAGGATTTGTTAATAACCCCAAAGGGGAGTTATTTTCAGCTCCAAAACATTTTCCTAAATTTATTAAAAAATCAGATAATATAGATTTGCTGATACTTTGGATTGGAACAAATGACTTACAATTTCAATATGATATAAGTTTTAGTGCTATAGAAAATGGTTTAGAAAATTTAATTAAATTAGCTGAAACAAAAGCAAAAAAAATAATTATTATACCGCCTGTAATATTAAATGAGAACATATTAAAAGGTGCATTTAATTATCAGTTTGATAATGAGAGCATTAATAAATCTAAAAATGTTGGTAAAATTTATAAAAGATTTGCTGATTTATACAACTGTAAATTTTTTGATATAAACACAATTGTTAAACCATCTGATATTGACGGATTACATTATGATGAAAATTCACATAAAATTATCGCAAACAAATTAACAGCTTATATTAAAAATAATAATACCATTTGCAAAGCAGTTCGTAGGTTGGGTGAATTCCAACAATAACAGGACAAAGTGATATTTTTATATTAGAAATTCTCAAAATCTCTGTTCTTTCTTCCCAAACCGATTGTAAACAAACAACAGAAAAGCCTTATTTTATGGGCTTTTCAAAAGTTCGACTCCCTTTATTATTAAAATTATTTTTTGTTTTCTAATATTTCTTTCATTTCCTACTTTAAAAGTTGTGCTGTATATTCTGCACGGTTTCTATCAATTTCTTTTTGTGTAACAGTCTCTTTTGGTCTTTTGATAATAAGCCCAATTTTATTAGTCATAATTTTTCCTTTCTGACAAGCTGAACTTGCTTCAGCATCTTGAAATCTGTGCATGAATAAATCTATAAATAAATTAAAATCTTAAATTTTTTGTATAAATGCTTTTGTTGGTATGACCCTGAAACAAGTTCAGGGTGACAGAAAATTACGCTCACGCTATTTTTTGTCAATTCAGCATGACATACAAAAATATCTAAGCAGTAGTTTTTTAATGCAAATTTAATTATTAATTGTCAGAATCGTCATAATCGTCATAACCAGAATCGTCATTGTAATATTCTTTTGTAATTATATATTCCCAAAGATCGTTTTTTGATAATTCTTTTGCATCATTGATAATCTTAATAATTGTTTTTTCCGCACCATTTGGGAGATTGTATTTTTCCGCTAATTTGTATGCAACTTCTGCCGGAGTTTCCTCGTTACCTTTAACATTTAAACATGAAATTATTTTTTCCAGTTCTGTGTTTATGACAGGATTTTGCATTTTCAAATCTTTTCTTAAAGCTAAATCCTTGTTGGTTATATAAGCCGGATATAACTGTTTAAAAGCTTTACTCATATCATTTATTGTATAATTATTTTTAATTATACCGAAAGTCTCACAAAGTTTGTTTGCCATTATTTCAGAGCGTATGCTGGCATCACCGTTCCCTTCAACAATTGTTTCATCTTTGTTTGGTTTAGCAATTCTGCTTGCTTCTATTAAATCTAATATTAAGTTTCCTTTATTTTCTTGTGATAAATTGCTGGAGTATATAAAATCAATGATACCTTGTGCTTTACCGGCTGATAAATTTTCTTTTTTAAATATTTCAAAGAGATTTGTATATTCATTTTTATCGGCAGCAGCCATCATTAAATTGATTAAATTATTACAAAATTTTCTTTTTTCTATGGTTCCGTCATTGTATCCTGCAACATCCATAATTTTTATTAATGTCGGTATGTCGTCTTGCAATTTTAATATCCTTAAAGCCTGCTCAGTTTCAAAGTTTTTAAAACGTGTTCTCATTTCGAATAAGTTCTTTATTTTCTTTTCTTCTTTAGTTGATAAATTAAATTTTTTCTGTAATTCTTTCATTACTTGGGGGAATTTTGGTTCTGCGTCAAAGTTATCATTTTTAAAATTATTATAGTCAAAAGGGATAATATCATTAACGTATATTAAATCAGGTTCATCCAGAGTTTTTTCAACTATTGTCTGAAAATCGAACAATTGTGTAGGGGTAAGATTCAGGTATGTTTTTACAGCTTTGAAAAAGGCAATATCAGAACCCCGGTTATTTGTGAATAACTCTTTCAATGCAGGGACGCTGGCTCTTTTTAGTCCTGTTGTAACATAGTCATCTCCTTTATCAATTCTGTTGACTGTTTCAGTAGCTATAAAATCACCGATTTCTTGTGAATATTCGTCATTATAACCGAGATTTTCATATATACGTCCTTGCAAAACTGCTTCTATACTGCCCATCTTATCATAGTTTTCTTCTCCTTCGCAATAAATGTCCCGTAATGATTCATATCCATTTTCTTCAAGAAAATCTGCTACGGTTTTAAAGAGGATTTCTGTCTGTTCTTTATTAAGTTTCAAATCTCTTGCAATGACTTTGCAATAAACTTGGTCATGTTCATTTTTAGGGATATTGTTTTTTTAGCCCCCGTGAAAGATACTTCATCGCAGGCATTTGCGCGATTTAATAAATTTGTTTGTGTATATCTTATATTATTTGATTTGTTTATATGTATATAGTTGTTATTTCCAATAGCTGTATTTAATGTAATATTCATTTTTTGTCCTCCAAAAATTATAAAAATGATAAATATAAATTTTGCTAGTAATAATTATATCCGGTGTAAATATCAAAAATTGACAAATGAATTATTTTGGCATAAGTCAAAATACCGGAATTTAGACATTTGCGCTGCCGTCATTTTTGATTTTGTTTAGGACGTTTTTAGCGCCTTCAATGTGTTTTTCGTATTTTAATACAAAATCGGTTGCTTCTTTTTCACGGCTGATTGCGGCTTCAATTTCATATATATCTTTTAACGATAATTTGTTTGTTTCTTCACTGGAGTTATTTATATAATATTTTTTAAATTTCTTTTGGGTTTCATAGTCAAAACCGTCTAACCCGACTTTTTGGCTGTACCAAAGATAAAAATTATAAACCGTTAAATACGGTTCCAGTTTGCCTGTTTTAAGAATAAACATAGGCGGGGTATAAAATTTGAATTTATGCTCTGTAATTATGGATAAATATAGTGCTTCCAATCCTTTTTTTTCACATATAAAACCTGTTTCTTCTTTTAAGGGTTGGAGAAGTTTTTTTGCGTTCGGGAATCTGTATACGGGAGTTCCGGCTGCTTTAACATTTTCTATCAAAGGTTCCGGTTGACCTTGAACCTGTTTTACAAATTCTTCGATATCAAGTCTTGTTTGCTCAATTAAGTTTTCTGTTTCGGCATTTATATCCAAAGCATCGGAAGAACCGGAAATACTCTTTGATGATTTGTTTTTGTATTTCATTTTGTTCAATTTATTAAGTTTTCTTCGTACTTCCTGCTTTTTTATCATCAGATAAATAAAACGGAAAAATTTCCTGATATTCATAATAAACACATTCTAACCTATTATTTTAAAATATTATACCACTATTTGATGGATATATATGTTAATAAAAATTTATAATATTTGTAATAATTAAAACAATTTTTTATAAATGTTGTATAATAAAATGTGAAAACCAGACGTAGTGTGTATCTTATACAATAAATATTGATAAATTATATATAAAGGAGAAGGTTTATGGAAACGGTTGAGAATAGAAAACTTTACCCTGAAACTGAATTTGTTCCCGGTAAATGGTCTAAAGAAATTAATGTAAGAGATTTTATACAAAGAAATTATACTCCGTATGAGGGTGATTCAAGTTTTTTGGCAGGTCCGACAGAAGCTACAAAAAAATTGTGGAATGAATGTTTGGATTTATTCAGACAAGAACGCGAAAATGGCGGAGTTCTCGATATGGATACAAAAATCGTATCTACCATAACCTCTCATGGGGCTGGCTATATTGATAAAGATTTAGAGCAAATTGTCGGATTGCAGACAGACAAACCGTTAAAACGTTCACTTCAACCGTTTGGCGGAATAAGAATGGCCGAAGGGGCATGCAAATCTTATGGCTATGAAGTTGACCCTGTAGTCAGTGAAATATTTACAAAATACAGAAAAACTCACAACCAAGGTGTTTTTGACGTTTATACACCTGAAATGCGTAAAGCACGCCATGCCGGAATTTTAACAGGTTTACCTGATGCATACGGCAGAGGTCGTATCATAGGGGATTACAGGCGTGTAGCACTTTATGGTATTTCAAGACTTATTGAAGATAAAGTTGAACAGCATGCTTCAGTACACGGGACAATGACACCCGAAAAAATTCAATTGAAAGAAGAATTGGCAGAGCAAATTCGTGCATTGCAGGAAATGATTGAACTCGGAAAAATTTACGGATTTGACATCTCTCAACCTGCCAGAAACGCAAAAGAAGCTGTTCAATGGTTGTATTTCGGGTACTTATGCGCAGTAAAAGAACAAAACGGCGCAGCTATGAGTATCGGCAGAACTTCTACATTCCTTGATATTTATATCGAAAGAGATTTAAAAGAAGGGATTATAACGGAATCGGAAGCTCAAGAATTGATTGACCATTTCATAATGAAACTAAGATTGGTAAAATTTGCGAGAACTCCTGAATATAACTCTTTATTCTCAGGTGACCCGACTTGGGTTACAGAATCAATCGGCGGTATGGGAGTAGATGGCAGGACTTTAGTTACAAAGAATTCGTTCAGATATTTACATACTTTAGAAAATCTTGGCACTGCACCGGAACCGAATTTGACAGTTCTTTGGTCAACAAGATTGCCGCATAACTTTAAACAATATGCAGCGCATATTTCGATTACAACATCATCAATTCAATATGAAAACGACGATATGATGAGAGTAACGCTTGGGGATGATTATGCGATTGCTTGTTGTGTATCATCAATGGTTGTGGGTAAAGAAATGCAATTCTTCGGCGCACGTGCAAACCTTGCAAAATGCTTGTTATATGCAATCAACGGTGGTGTTGATGAAAAATTAAAAGAACAAGTCGGACCTAAATACAGACCGATTACTTCGGAATACCTTGATTATGATGAAGTTATGGAAAGATATGAAGCTATGATGGATTGGTTATCTTGGTTGTATGTCAATACACTGAATGTCATTCATTATATGCATGACAAATATTGCTATGAACGTTCTCAAATGGCACTTCATGACAGGGATGTAAAACGCTATTTTGCAACGGGTATTGCAGGTTTGTCGGTTGTTGCTGATTCACTGTCAGCTATTAAATATGCAAAAGTTAAGACAATTCGTGATGAGAACGGAGTTGTTGTTGATTACGAAGTAGAAGGTGATTATCCGAAATACGGAAATAATGATGACAGAGTTGATTCTATTGCAGTTGATATTGTTCACAAATTTATGGATATGATAAGAACCCATAATACATACAGAAATTCAATCCCGACTATGTCAATATTAACTATTACATCAAATGTCGTTTACGGAAAGAAAACCGGCAACACGCCTGATGGAAGAAAACAGGGCGTTCCGCTGGCTCCGGGGGCAAACCCGATGCATGGCAGAGATAAAAACGGTGCGGTTGCATCATTAGCTTCTGTTGCAAAACTTCCGTTCAAAGATGCCCAAGACGGTATTTCAAATACATTCTCAATCATTCCTAACGCATTAGGAAAAGACGAAGTATTTATGGGCGATTTGAATATAAGTCTTGACCAAGGATGCTGCGCAGGGGATTCAAAGAACTTTGTATTTATAAGCAAAAGTAAAAGCGAAGAAGAAGTAAAAGTTGAAGGATGATGAGATTAAAACGTTGAATTATAGTGTATAAAATACTAAATAACTGTTCAACTATTCAACCTTTAAACCATTCAGCAAATAAGGAGATTTTAAAATGACAACTCAACAAGAAGAAAATTTAATCAGTTTACTTGACGGATATGTTGAAAAAGGCGGACATCATTTGAACGTAAATGTATTCAATCGTGAAACATTGATTGATGCTCAAGCACATCCTGAAAAATATCCGCAATTAACAGTCAGAGTATCGGGGTATGCGGTTAATTTTAACAAATTAACAAAAGAACAGCAGGATGATGTTATTTCAAGAACATTCCACGGTTCTATGTAAGGGGTAATGGAACAAATTTACGGAAACATTCATTCAATAGAAACTTGCGGAACGGTTGACGGGCCGGGGGTAAGATTTGTTGTTTTTACTCAAGGGTGTCCGATGAGGTGCCTTTATTGTCATAACCCTGATACTTGGATAAATTTTTCCCCTCGCCCACAAAATTCTTTGGTGGGAGAGGGAGCAGTTGTTTGCGAAGATATGAGCAATACAAATGCGGGTGAGGGAACAAAACGGTTTACTGTAACACAAATACTTACTCAATATGATTCAGTCAAAGAATTTTGCAAAGGCGGAATAACAGTAACCGGCGGAGAACCGCTGTTACAAATTGATTTCGTAACAGAGCTGTTTAAACAGGCAAAAGCAAAAAATATTCACACCGCACTTGATACATCAGGAATTACATTCACCCCTGAAAATACAACTAAATTTGATGAAATTATAAAATACACAAGTCTTGTATTATTAGATATTAAACACATAGATGATAGCGAACATAAAAAATTGACAGGTCATTCAAATAAAAATATTTTGGAGTTCGCAAAATATTTATCCCAAAAACAAGTTCCCGTATGGATAAGACATGTTGTAGTGCCTGAAATTACATATAACGAAAAATATTTGAGTGAATTGGGCAAGTTTTTATCAACATTAAATAATGTTCAAGCGCTTGATGTTTTGCCTTATCATGACATGGCAAAGGGTAAATATAAAGAGCTCGGTATTGTTTATCCGCTTGAAAAAACTCCTCCTTTGACTAAAGAACAGGCATTGGAAGCTCGAAATATTATATTGAAAGCTATGAATCAGCAATAATAAATTTACAATAATAACTTCTTAAAAATTTATGATAGAATATATTTATTAGAAGAATGAGAAGTTAAGGAGAGCGCAATGGCAGATAAAAAAATTTTGATTGCATATTATTCAAATTCAGGAAACACCAAAAGACTTGCTGAAAAAATTCAATCTTTAGTTGATGCAGATATATTTGAGATAAAATCCGTAAATCAATATCCTAAAAATTATACGGATCTTGTAAATTATGCAAAAAAAGAAAAAGAAGAAAATTATAAACCTGAATTGGTTGAGCAGTGTGATATTTCGCAATATGAAACAATTTATCTGGGTACACCTGTTTGGTGGTACACATTTGCATCTCCGATAAGGACATTTTTATCAGATAATGATTTTTCAGGAAAAGTTATAAAACCGTTTTGCACTCATGGCGGAGGCGGTGCATATACTACATATACCGATATTAAAGATTTATGTCCTGATGCGCAGGTGAAAGAAGGCTTTACTGTGTATGAAAATTCTGCTTCAGACAGTGATATCCAAAAATGGGTGAATGAATAAAATTTACAATTACCGAAATTTGTATTATAATACTTTTGTACTTTAGTTTGGGGGATCCACCCCGAGGGTAAGTAGTGGTTGTCCAATGTTAGGATGCAAAATTGACAGATAACATGTTTGATATTTGTCAGTTATATTTACCCCAAAGGATAGAAAAGGAAAAATTGAATATGGAAAAGAACAACGAAACTTTGTCGATTTTAAGACACTCGACATCTCACATTATGGCACAAGCTGTTCAAAGTTTATTCCCGTCAGCAAAGTTGGCAATCGGGCCGTCAACTGCTGAAGGTTTTTATTATGACTTTGATTTAACGGACGGTCATGCTTTTACGCAGGAAGATTTGGAAAAAATCGAAGAAAAAATGAAAGAGATTGTTAAACAAAATCTAACTTTCGAAAGATACGAAATCCCGGATGTTCAAGCCCAAATTGATGAATTTAAAGCTCAAGGCGAAATTTATAAAGCCGAACTTTTGGAAGAACACAGAAATGACAATCCAACTTTATATATCACAAAAGATAAAGACGGAAATGCTTTATTTAATGACCTTTGTGCAGGTCCGCATTTACCGAATACTTCGTATATAAAAGCAAATGCGTTTAAATTATTAAAAGTTGCAGGCGCATACTGGCGCGGTAATGAAAAAAATAAAATGCTTCAAAGAATTTATGCAACAGCATATTGGAATAAAGAAGATTTGCAGGCATATTTAACCTTCCTTGAAGAAGCAGAAAAACGCGACCACAGAAAATTAGGAAAACAGTTAGACCTGTTCTCAACTCGAGAAGAAATGGGCGGAGGTCTTGTTTTGTGGCATCCGAATTTGGCTTGTGTTCGTGAACAGATTGAAAATTATTGGAGAGAAGAACACCGCAAAAGGGGGTATGTTATAGTTAACACCCCTCAAATTGCAAAATCTACTCTTTGGGAAATTTCAGGACACATGGATCACTACAAAGAAAATATGTTCTTTATACAAAAAGATGAAGATTCTGATGACCAATACGTTGTAAAACCTATGAATTGTCCGTTCCATATCTTGATTTATCAAGCAAACAGATATTCATACCGCTCTTTACCGTTAAGAATGGCAGAATTGGGTACGGTTTATCGTAAAGAAAAATCAGGAGCTTTATCAGGTTTAACTCGTGTTCAAGGCTTTACTCAAGATGATGCGCATATTTTCTGTACTCCTGAGCAATTAGTTGACGAAATTAATGCGATTATTGATTTTGTTGCAGATACGATGGCAATATTCAATATGGAATTTGAAGTTGAATTATCAACTCGTCCTGAAAGTTTTGTCGGCGAAATCGAAAACTGGGATAAAGCTGAAGCAGGCTTGAAAGAAGCAATGGAGCGCCGCGGAATGAAATACGACATCAACGAAGGTGACGGAGCATTCTACGGTCCAAAAATCGATTTCAAAGTCAAAGATGCCATCGGCAGAACTTGGCAATGTGCAACTATTCAATTGGATTTCAATTTGCCTGCAAGATTTGATATTAAATATCAGGATAAAGACGGTCAATTAAAGACTCCTTTGATGTTGCACAGAGTAATATTCGGTTCAATGGAAAGATTCCACGGTATCTTAATCGAACATTATGCGGGCGCATTCCCGACTTGGCTTGCTCCTACACAGGTTAATGTTGTACCGATTTCTAATGATAAGCACACCGATTATGCGGAAACTGTTTATAAAAAATTAAGACAAGCAGGTATCAGAGCATCATTAGATGACCGTTCCGAATCAATGAATTACAAGATAAGAGAATCTTTGCAAGACAAGAAAATTCCTTATGTTTGTGTAGTTGGCGACAGAGAAGCTCAAGAAGGTACTGTTGCTGTCAGAGCGCGCGGAATCGGTCAAATCGGAACATTTAAGATTGATGAATTTATCTCAAAGATTGAAGAAGAAATCCATTCAAGAGCAAATCAATCTTTTGCAAAAGAATAAAAAAAGTAAGTAAAACAGGCGGAAATTATTAAATTTTAATTTCCGTCTTTTTATAAAATCAACTACGACTCTTTTTGTCGTAGTTGTGTTATATTATGAAAATATAAGGAGAAACAAATGTCCAGATTAAATAAAGCAAACGAAATTATAGAACTTGCAATTTTGATGCAAAACAGTTATTGCGGTTTGACTTTAGATGATATAGCACACGAATTTGAATGTTCTCGCCGCAGCGCAGAAAGAATGAAAGCGGTTTTGGTTGAAAAGTTCGGGAATAAAATTGAAGAAGTTTATAACAATAAAGACAAGAAAAAACGCTGGAGATTTAAAAAAGGTACAATGAATTGGCTTATAAACTTTACATCAAGCGATTTTGCCAATCTTGAACTTTGTAAAAAATCCATAAAATCTCCGACAAAACAAAAAGAAATTGATGAACTCATTGAAAAAATCAAAGCACTAAATCCTCAAAATGTTTCTAATGTTGATGTGGATGAAATTTTATCCTCTCAAGCTTACGCAGTAAGACAGGGATTTAGAGAAAATATAAAACTTGAAACCCTGCAAATAATAAACGACGCAATTCTTTGCCAAAAACAAATTGTTATCAAATATGCGGATATGGATAAAGAGTTTACACTCAATCCTTATGGAATTTTACATTCCGACAGAGTTTATTTAATTGCATACAACCCTTATGTTAAAGCAATTTGGACATACAGAATTTCAAAAATTAAAGAAATAAAATTGACTGATAATTATTTTGATAAAGATGAAAGTTTTAATATGGAAGAATATTGCGGGAGGTCATTTGGAGTTTATCAAGGTGAAATTTTTGATGTCGTATTGCAATTTGATAAAGATTGCGCGGAAGATGTTAAAGAATACTTTTTTCACCCAACCCAAAAGGGTAAATTAAATGATGATGGTTCGTATACTTTATCATTAAAAGCTAGCGGAGAATTTGAGATTATAACAGAAATTCTAAAATGGCGCAGCAGTGTAAAAATTATTGCACCTCAAAGTCTGAAAGACACATACAACAAAACAATTCAAGAAATGTATAAACAGATAAAGGAATAACTATGTTAATATGCGAAGATTTATTATGTATTTTGCAAGATAAATATAAAAATATTTCAGAAGAACTTTTTCCGGAACTTAAAAATGACAATATTGAAAAAGGGTTTATCACTTTAAATAAAACCGATATAAAAAATGCTTTAATAAATAGTAAAAATTGTACTTTCAATGTTGTAAAAGCAGAGAAAAAAAGATGCATTAAATATATTTATAAATTCTCATAATATAGAAAATACAAAGAATTTAATTTTGTTTATCATACACGATAAGAATTTAACATTATACGAAATATCTGAAATAATCAGTTTTATAACAAAAAATATCAACTCATCAACTAACATTATTGTTGGCGATTATACAGATAAATCAATAAAGAATCAAATAAAATTAGTATCACTTAATCTTGAATAAAGGCGAAATTATGGAAAGAAAAAATAAATCGGATAAAAATTATGAAATATGGTTAGAAAATATAAAAAAAGAGCTTAATGAAAAAGAACAATTACTAAAAAATATTCCTGACATTGAAAAATGGAAAATCAGCCCGTCAGCAGATACTGATACTCCGCTCTTAAAGAATGAAACTTGGGGAAAAATTGAAGGCTCGGGTTTTACGCGGTATGAAATTAGCAGTTTAGGCAGAGTTAAATATCTCGGAAGAATTGTTCCTCAAAAAAACAGAATAAAAAATGGCAAAGAATGTATCGGCTATCTGGTGTTAGACAAAAAAGCCTTTCAAAAAAAGTATTATAAAGCACCTTGCGGTTTTACTACAACGACACATGTTTATTCTCTTGTTGCCAGTGCTTTTTTAGGGAAAAAAGAAAAAGACGGTTATCAAGTGCATCATATCAGTAATAACGGGTATGATAACAGTGTCAACAATCTTGTATTATTAACAGCAGCAGAACATTCATTTGTGCATGGGTTCCAAATTTATGATTTGAAAAAAAATAATTAGAATTTTATTTTACTTTCAAGGCAATCCCATTTGTCATATTCTGTTTTTGTTGTCATATTGCAATATTCAAAAATTTTTATAAGAATATTGTAATCTGTAGCGGAATTTTGCTTAATATAAGTTTTAACACAATTTTCAAAAGCTCCGTTTTGTGCAATATTTTGTGTTTTGCAATAATCAATTCCGTTTTTGAAATTTGTTTTCAATGATTTAGGAACAGTTATATTTAAAGGCTCAACAGGAGTCTTTTTATAAACATAATTTGCAGGCTCGTGAGGTTTGATTGTGATAGTTAATCCGCATAATAAAAATAAAAAAATTAAAATCTTTATATAATTATTCATTCTGCTTTGATTCTTTTACATTCTAATATTGTTTCCTGTTTAATTTTTTCGGCTTCTGTTTTTATTCGTTTCATTATTTCGGATTCAAAAATCATCTTTTGAGCTTTCAATTCGGCATCATTGATAATTTTTTCAGCTTTTTGGTAAGCATCTTTTAAAATTTGTTTTTTTAGTTTCAATAAAAATTTTTTAAACATGTCGTTCTCCTTTTATAATTCAATTATAAAAGTTAACTGCGACAAAAAGAGTCGGAATAAAATAAAAAAACAAATTACAAAAAGATAATTCGATTATGGATTATCTGTTATAGCTCAATCTTCTTTTTTGTTCATCTGACAAAGATTTGATTACAGTACGTTTTGATGATGTTACGGTATCTTTTTTTGTTTCATTAACCAATTTTATATCATCATCAATTTTAACTTTTTCAGCATTTTTAGGTTTTCTTAATTTAACCATCGCATCAAAATCAGGTTGCAGGCTGAGTTCTATATGAAATCTTCCGCATTTATTCACTTCTTCATGGTTATTTCTCATAACAGGGAAGCCCCAAGCAATTCTCAAAGATGCACTCCCCGGAAGATTTATTCTAAATCCGAAACCCAAACTCATTAAGAAATCATTTTGATTATAACCTTCTTTACCGATTCCTGTTCCTTTATATGGAAAAATTCCCGCGTGGTCTGCAAAAATGAAACCTTTCAAATAATTTCCGCTAAACGGAATAAGTTTTTCTTTATCTTTTTTACTTCTTATATATCTCGGACCAATCGGGAATAACAATTCGGAACTTAAAATATAACCGCTTCTTCCGATAAGTAGACCTTCCGAATAACCTCTGACGGTTGCAACACCGCCGGCAATTATTTGGTCTATATAAGGTACAACTCTTTTGTTAGGAATAACTTGATAATTGCCCCTTAAAGTTCCTACAATTCCGTGTCCGAAATCATGCAATCTCAAAATTCCGCCGTCCAGTTTTAAATAATTGGAAGCTTTATCAAAAATAGGGAATGAATAACTAACATTTTGATTTATGTACCAAATACCCCTTTTTGTATCGTACCTGAAATTTAAACCTGTTTGAGCTGTAGTAACTTCATTTTTGTATAAATCGTGTCCGTCAAAACTTGTAATTGCTCTTTTATACGCAACAGATGTTGTGCTTAATAATTCTGTCCAAGGACGACGATGCAGCGGTTGAGAATAATACAAAGAATAATTCTGCGAACGGCTTTTAATATTAAATATTCTGTATGGGCCATGCCCTATTTTAGAATTACTTGAAGAAAAACTAAAACCTATTCTTCCGTCTTTTTTATTAACAGGAATATTATAATCAGCAAAAGGAGTTACGGAATATTTATTTGCATAAGCGCCTAAAGTTAGCCTGTCGCGAAGTCCGAATAAACTGTCATGCTGCAGCATAAGGCCTGCACGATATCTCCCGATAGTGGTTCTTCCTGCATTATCCATTAGTGCTGTTAAATGAAAAGGTAATCTTTCCCTTGTTTGAATATTTATATCGGTAGTTCCAAGAACTCTTTTACCCGGCTCTAAATTTGCATTCAATTCTACATTGTCATTATAACGATTAAAAACCATCAAATCTTCTTCTAATTTTTTGAGATTGAATAAATCACCTTCTTTAAGGTTTAATCTTTTATCAATATAAGAAGTGCGTGTCCATCTGTTATCGTATATATTGACATCACCAACTTTACCTTCAAGAAGTTCAATTTTTACGGTTTCATTTTCAATTGTTTGTTCGGGTAAATATGCTCTTGCCGTTACAAAACCTTTTTCAAGATAAAGTTTATTTATTTTTGCAACAATTTCTTGCAAGTTTGCAAAAGAAAGATTTGTTTGAGTGTAATCATCAATAATATCTCTTATTTCATTTTCTGTAAGAATTTGTGAAGGTGATACTTCGATATTTTCGACATAAACACCTTTTGTTGCAAAATCTTCCAATTTTGCTTTTATAATTTTACTTTTTTGTTTCTTTTCTTTTTCCGATTTTATATTAACGTCATTTTTGCGTTTTTCGTAATTTTGAAAGTCTTTTTCAACCTGTTTTTCAATAGTTTGTCTTTCCAAATTTTGCAAATCGTGAGCATTAATAGAACCTGCTTGCGGAATAATATTTTGCGGTATATCAGGAGCAGCAAAATTCGGAATTTGTATTACCAAACAGCATATAATACTTAATAAAAATCTTTTTTTCATATTCCCTCAATTTAGAAATTATAATACCATAAAAATTATAAAAAAATACACAAATTTTTATGACGTAAATTTTTGTATAGTTGTATCAAAAAATATATGCAATATCAGTGCATTCAGTATAAAATTATAATGGTTTAGTGTGAAAAAAGTGAAAGATTTATGAGAAAAACAAATTTTGGAAAAAAGAAAATTATAGCATCTATTTTGTGTGCAAATATGATGTTGATGAGTATGCCTTTGAATACTTTGGCTTCAGAAATAACGGGTATTACCCCGAACGGTAATACATATAATATTGAAGCAGCAAAAGTTTCAGGCAGTACCGGTTTTAGACATTATGATAAATTTGACTTATCAAAAGGTGATATAGCTAATCTTATATATAAAAACGATTATTCCAAATTTGTTAACCTTGTAAATGAACAAATCAAAATAAACGGTCTTGTTCAAACGCTAAAAGACAATTCATTTTATAACGGACATGCAATATTTGTTTCGCCAAACGGCATGATTGTCGGTGCATCATGACTTTTGAATGTCGGTTCATTATCGGTGTTGACTCCGAATCAAAACAGTTACAATGCCTTTAAGTCAGCATACGAAGTCGGGGGTCTGGAAGAATACCAATATAATAACAGTGAGTACAATAATTTAATTAAGTCTTCCGACGGTAAAATAATAATAAATGGTAAAATTCTGGCAAGAGAAGAAGTAAATTTATACGGAAGTGATATACAAATTGGTGACGGTGCAAATAGGGCAGGTATTATTGCAGGTTACAGCGGCGAAAATACTTTTTCTGATTTGAGTGCGGCAGAAGCAACCTTTAACAGTTTGGTTTCTAATAATATTACAAATACAAATGGCTTTGCACTTTCAGACGGTAAAATTCAGATTGTTGCAAATAAAGAATTGGTACTTGGGGATGCTGCGGGAAATATAACAGCAAAGGTTGATATTAAAAAAGCTGATATCGGAGCAAATGAAGTAGATATTTCTTCAACCGCAAAGGTCGACAGACAAGAAAGAATTGATTTAGTGGAAGCAAAAGTAAATGTTGAAGATTCAAATATTACGGGTGATACGGTTAAAATAACCGCAAATGCAAGTCAAAACAAAAAACTGAACACAGAGAATATTATAGATGACGGTCGATGGATTGCCGGCGCTTTGATGGATATATTTGACGGTGACACACCTTCTGTTTTTTCTTTATGGGGAGTTGCCGGAAAAGCGGATGCGGATGTAACAATCAAAAATTCAACGATTAATGCATTAAAGGCTACTGCATCGAATTCAGAAAATCCTGATTTGTCAGTTTATATTCATGCCGAAAGTTCTTCCGAAACCGAAGAGAATGCGAATTTTTTAACTCCGTCTTTAATTAAATTTGTAACGAGTGATGAAGCAACGCTTGATAAGTATTTTAGTACGGATTTTTACGAAGGTTTTGAAGGTGCAAGAAGTTCAGCGACCGTAAATATTGAGAATTCCACAATTAATGCAATTTCTGAAGAAGCCAAAAATGTTGAAATTTCAACAGATGCATATTCAAGTCTTGATGCAAATAACGGACTGTTAGCAATGTTTCTTCCTGTCGGAATGTATGGTTTAGGTACGGAAACTATATCAAAAGCAATTGTTACCGGTTCAACATTAAATGTAACAAAAGGTGATATTGATGTTACGGCAGTTTCAACAAATGAAAATTCAATTGTTATTGATAATGACAGTTTATTTTCGATAAAATTAGAAGACGGTTTTTTGGCAATGATTTTAAACAACAATGTTAAAACTGAAACCGAAGCTTCCATAATAAATTCAACGGCAAACACAAAAAATTTAACCGTATTTGCGACAAATTTGGCTAACAGTTCGGCAGAAGTCACAATGGAAGCTGTTGCCGGCGAAAAAGATTCTAATAATCAAGAATCTCATGGTAACTCTGCAGTTTCTGCTGTTGCAATATTGAATCATTCTTCAAATAATGTTACGGCTCTTATAAAAGATAGTGAAATCAATACAGAAGAAGATACCGTTGTTCTTGCTCAAAGTTTAAATGTTACGGAAAATGCTGCAGATGGCAGTATTGACGATAAAATGGTCAAAAAGCCCGAAGTATTTGATAAAAACATGCAGGATTTTCTGAAAGATTCACAGAAGAAATATTTTAACCACAACATTTTTGAAAAATTAAGAGGGCAAAATATTATTACTGCGGGTGAAGATGAGAATCCTTTTGCAGAAGCAGGCGGAGCTGTTGTTTTAAATTATACTAATAATAATACGACCGCAAAGATAGAAAATTCAAAAGTGGCGGCAGGTGATGTTACGGTTCAGGCAAATACCATAGATTTACTTTCAAATGCTGCTACCACTGATACTCAAGGCGAAGGACAATACGGGCTGTCCGCATCCGTAATTTATAATCAACAAAATAATACAACAAATGCTATTATAGATTCTTCTGAAATTGAAGCTGATAATGTAACAGTTGATGCCACAACAGAATTGCCGATGAATGTCGGGAAACTTACTTTTGGTTTAAAATTACCTTTTGCAATACAAGGGATAGACAGTTTCTATGTCGGTGGGGAATTTGCTTCGGAAGCAAACGGAAAATGGAGTGCAGATGTAATTACTCCAAAAACTGATAACTCGGCACCGGCATTTGAGATGACGGGTGTTGCGGAACAAAATATCAGAACTACATACAATAACTTGAAACCAAAATTCAGACTTTCGGGTTTCTTTAACAATATGGCACAGTCAAATTCTATTGGCTCGAATGCTGCTGTATCAGGTTCCGTTGTTTATAGTGAAGTAAACAATAATACAAATGCTATTATTCAAAACGGATCAAGTATAACGATAAATCCGGCAGAAGGTAATGCAGACGAAGGAAAACTTACGGTTAATGCAGTTAATTCTGTTATCGGGTATAACGGATTAGGAATGTTTGATTATCTTATACAAAAAATCAATTACAAAATTCCGGGACAATACGATTGGGAATACGAACCGACTGTCTATGGCGGAAAATTCGGTTTAGGAGCGAATGTTTTATGGAACAATTATACAAATAATACAACTGCTAAAATCGATAATTCAATCGTGGATGCACAAAAAGGCAGTATAAATGTTGATAGTGCGACCGAACAATCGTATATGAGTATAACAATGACCGGTGCAAAATCCGAAAAATTCGGAATAGACGGTTCCATAAATGTTCAAAAAATCAAAGGTGATACTTTATCAACAATATCAAATATCACAGGAGAAAATTCGATTACTGCAAAAGATATATCTGTTAATGCAGGAAAAGCGCATATAAAAACAACAGGCGGTAAGGTAAAACGTGATGATGACACAAGTCAAATAAAATGGAAAGAGCAAAATGCAGATGCTTCCGGAGATGAAAAATATATAAGAGAAGCAAATGATGAAATTACCAATATAATTGCTCAAGGTGCTTGGACTTCTCAATATGAAGAAATAAATAATACAGTACAACAAAACTCTCAAGGTGTTGCGGTCGGGGCAAGCGTAAATGTAACAGAAATAGATAGAAACGTAAAGGCAACAATAGATAATGCTATTATTGATTCATCCGATACATTAACGGTTAATTCCGATACATATAACCAAAAAATTGATGTTGAAATAGCAGCAGCATTTTCAGGCGGAGTAACCCAAAAGGAAGCAGAAGTAGAAGATGTTCAACAAAATGCAAATGATGCTCAAGATGATGAAAATATCTTTGGAAATCTGTTTGACGGCGAAGATGAATATATGAGAAATCCTGTCGGGAATGATTTAACCGCACTTCAAAGTCAATTTTCAATGTCATTAGCAGGTGCTGTTGATATTACAACTGACAATACAAATGTTGAATCTTCAATAAAAAATTCGCAAGACATAAATGTAGGAAATACTTTAACTGTAAATTCCAACAGAGAGTCAAAAAATATTACAATAGGCGGTACGGTTGCAAAATCAAAAAAAGTAGGAGCTGGTGCTGCTGTTAATATTTATAAACAAGAAGGTTCCGTAAAATCTTATATAGACGGTTCAACAATTACTTTTTCGGGTGAAAATCCTGAATTAAAAATAGATGCAAACAATAAAAATTGGATATTAAATATAGGTATTGGTGCTGGTGCTGCCGTAAATACAGCAGCGGAAGGTAAAGGTTTTCAAGCAGCAGTCGGGGGCTCTGCTTCTATAAACACATTAAAACCAACCATTGAAGCATATATTAATAATTCAACAATCAGTATGGATGAAGGAAAATCGGGAAGTATTGATACAAGCATTAATGCAAAAAGTGATGTTGATATTTATAATATAGCAGGCGGTGGTTCACTTGTTTATGGTGCTCAAAACGGAGTATCTGCAGGTGCGGCATTAAATTATAACAATATAAAAAATGAAATTTCAACATATATAAAAGATTCTACTTTGGAAGATATCGGGAAATTAACGATATTATCTGATGCGGATAATGATTTATCCGATTGGGCAATTGCCGGAGCAATTGTTGCCGGAACTGACGGCGGAGCATTTTCTTTTGCAGGTGGTGCAGATATAGATTATATTCACGATACGATAAGTTCAAAAATAATTAAATCAAATATTACTGCAGGTGATAATATTGAAGTAAAAGCAAATTCCAAAAGTGATAATCTTGGTGTTGCAGGTACGTTTGATATAACAACCGCACAGTCAGGTGTTGGGGTAAACGGTGATGTTGTTGTAAATGTATATAGAAATGATATTATTGCAGAAATTGATAAAGACAGCAATATTTTAAAAGCAAAAGATGTTAAGATTTCTGCTACATCAACAGAAAAATCAAATGTAATTCCTGTCGGATTATCAATTGCAACAAATGAACAATTGCTTATAGCGGCAGCAAATGTAGGTGTAAATGTTATTGATAATACCGTAAAAGCTTATGCTTCAGGTAATATCGGTTCCGGTGATGATGCTCAAAAAATAAATAATTTAACAGTTTCTGCTTATGATGAAACTACTCTTTATTCAAGAGGTGGAACTTTGGCACTTGCAAGTGCCGATGCGGTGGTAAATATTGCAGGTTCAGTGAATGTTGATAAAATCGACAAAACAGTAGAAGCAAAGATTAAAGATGCCGACGTAAAAGCAAACGGTGATGTTTCGGTTCTTGCAACATCTATAAATTCTTTAGGCGGTACGAAGGATGAAAATAATCAATACACAAGAGATGATGTAACAACTGACGCTTATAGAGATAAGATGTTGACTAAAAACGAAAACGGCGATTATGACGGTTTGAGTTTAAATAATAGTTTTCAAAACTGGAATATGTTTTATGATTTGGCAGTCGGTTCAAATATATCTGTTGGTGGTGCGGGTATAGGTAAAGTTATTGAAAATACTGTAACAGCCGAAGTCTCAGCGTCTACTGTTGAATCAAATACTTTATCAATCGCTTCATCTGATTATTCGGTAAAAAATATTATTGCAGGTTCTATTGCAGCTTCAGGCAAAGCAGCGGCAGGACTTCAAGCTATTTACACAAGAGATAACAGTACAACAAATGCCTTAATTACAAACGGCTCCAATTTGACAATAGCTGATAAAATTGAAATGCTTGCAAATAACAAAAAAGACAGTTATGAAATTTTGATTGCAGGTTCCGGAGCAGGGAAAGGTGTAATTAATGCCAATGTAGTTTTGAATAATGTAACAGACAAAGCAACTGCAAAAATTGATAATACATCAACAGATAATGAAATTAAAGCAGGTCAAATAAAAATTTCCGCAGATGAGGATATAAATTCAAGTCATATTATTGTAACTGCAGGAGGCGCATCAAACCTTGCACTTTCTGTTTCTCCAACAATAAATAATTACGATATGACTACACAATCAATAATTTCTGCAACGACCATAAAAGATGCATCAATAGATATGAATGCTCAAAGCAAATTGGGAACACTTGATATTTCTGCAGGTGTTGCAGGTGTCGGTCAAGGGGTTAGCGGTGTCGGAAATGCAATCAAGAACAGTTATACAAATAAAGTTAAATCTTATATTGACGGTGCGACTATTGATACTGAGAAAGCAATAAATATTAATGGCAATTCAATAATAGATGCAAATAACTGGTTGGCAACAGTTGCTGTTGCGGGTCAGGGGGTTAGTATTCCTGTTAATGTGCTTTTGAATTATGTAAATTCCGAGCTTGAAGCGGGAATTAAAAATTCCAAAATTGAAAACGCAGGTGCAATAACAATAAATACAAATAAAGATAAAGAAGATGTTTTAAAGAACAATGCTATTATTATCGGATTGGCCGGTCAAGGTGTAAATGCTTCGGTTAATGTCATAAAAAATGAATATACAAATACCGTTTCATCTTATGTTGATAATACGCAATCAACAAAAATAGATTCTATTGATGTAAATGCATATTCAAAAAGAAATACAAATAATATAAATGTAGGTATTGGGTTTACGGGCGAAGGCGCGAATTTGATGGCAAATGCCGTAGTAAACGAATTAAAATCAACTACTCGCTCATATGTTGATGCGAAATCAAAAACTTTAAACATTACAAACGGATTAAATCTTGAAGCCAAAGATATTGCCGCAGCAAGAAATACTTTAGCAACAGGAAAAGGTGCAGGATTAGGCGCGGCGGTAGGTGCCGATATTAATTTGTATTATTCTGACAATCTTGCGAAAACAGAAATTTTATCGGGTGATTCCGGTCAAATTAATGCGGGTTCTGCAGCATTGAATTCTGAATTATTAAATGCAACAAATGATGTTTCAGGCAGTGTATCATTCGGGTTAGCTGCAATTCCTGTTGATGTCCAAATTGTAGAAATAGGCAAACGTACAGGTACATATTCAGCGCTTGAACAAGATTATATTAATAAAGCAAACAGTCTGATACCTGATAAGCTTAAAAATACTGCTACAACACCTTCAAGTGATGTTAAAACCGGTGCAATATCAGGCATTAACGGTAACTTAAAGACAACTAATAATATAAGCATAAATTCCGAAAGTAAGCTAAACGGTTTGGATAAAGACGGCAATCTTGTTGACAAATTTAAATTTGAAAAAGTAAATATAAATGCAACAGGGGCTACAATTGGAGTCGCTATAAAAAATATTCAGCTGGCAAATAATACTATATCCGAAATTGCAGGCGGAAAAGTTGAAAGTTCAGGCGGAAATGTATCTCTCAATTCAAAATCCGGTGCGGATGTTGAACTTGTATACAGAGAAGTGGAAGTGTCAGGAGCAAGAGCTTCAGGCGGCAGTGTCGTTTATAATAATACAGCAGAAACTTTGGCTCAAGTAAAAGATGCAACAGTTAATGCTAACGATATTGAAATTAATTCAAAATCAACAAATAAATCTTTTGTTGATGCGACAAATGTTGTGGTAACAGGCGCTGATATAGTAACGGTTGATTTAGCGGAGGTCAAAGACACAAATAAAACTTCCGCAATAATAACCGGTAATACAAATATTGATGCAAAAGGTAAATTAACTCTCCATTCAACAACAAATACTGATGTAACTTCTGACAGATTAACGATTCCGGTAAGAGCTGCAAGTTTAGTTGATGTTACAAGAAATGAAGCTAATGTAAATACAATCACACGAGCATTAATCGAAAATGTAAACGGTGAAATAAATGCACAAAATCTTGATATAATAACCGATTACGATAAAATGTCGGTATTTTCGAAATCAAATGTGGTTGCTGTCAGCGCAGCAAGTTTGGCTGCATATAATGATTGCGGTTCTTATATGAATGCAGACTTTAAATCAGGTATAGACAGTCCTTCAGCACTTACTTTAAACGTCGCTGATACTACAAATATTACAACCGCAAAAGATAACGGAACGGAAGGTTTAATTTCAAAAGGTAGAATGCACGGTGTTGATGTTGACATTGCAGGTCTTTACGAAGGAGCATTTTCAAAAGCGGAGAATGATGCAAAATCAGTAACAGTATTAAATGTAAAAAATCATACATCAAATAATCTTAATATTAATCAATACTTGAAATCTACTGCAGAAGCGATAGCAAATAATACAAAAGTCAGCGGTCTCGGGGTTGCGGCGATAGCTGCGGATTCTAAAGATACAAGTACTATGACTCTTGATATTTCCGGAACTAATACAATTACACAAAACGCAGTAATAAACGCTACTCACAATTCAAATACGATTTCTGATTTAAGCGGATTTTCATTCGGATTGTTAGTTTCGGGAGCAAGATTAAGAATTGATTCTGATATGAAGTCAAATACAACAGGCAATATCGGCGGAAACTTTGATGCCGGAAGTGCTAAAATAACTTTCGATACAATCAGAAATTCTACATTAAGTAAATCTTCAGGTTCGGGCGGATTTATCAATGTCAGCAATCCTGAAGCAATAAATAATTTAACAGGAACTTCTGTTCTTAATATAAAAGATATTACATCTGATGACAAAAAAGGTATTAATAATTGGTCAATATCTAATAAATCAACTAATACTTTTGATGTTACAACGTCCAACGGTTCAGGCGGATTTATAAATGTAGCTGTCGATAATCTGAAATTAACATTTGATACTTCTACAAATACAAATATTGAAAATTCAAATATAAATTCAACAGGTCAGGTAAAATTTGAAGTTGAAAATAAGGGTATAATAAAAGACCAGGCAACAAATGTCGGCGGCGGTTTTGTTGCGGTTTCTACAAATGATGTAAAGAACAATTACAATTCAGGTGCAAAATTATCCCTAAAAAATACAAAGATAAATGCAAAAGATATAGACTTAAAAACATCCTCGGATTTAAGAACAAAAGATTCTGATTATATTGAATATGCAGGTACTGCAGGCGGTTTTGTTGCGGTACAGGATTTGGATTTAAAAAATACGCTTACTCAAAGCAGTGAAATAGATATTCAAAATTCAATATTAGAAGCAACAAAAGATATCAAATTGCACGCATTAACATCTTCTTTCTTTAAGCAAAAGATTGAATCAAACGGTTACGGGTTTGTTAGTGTTCCGAGAGCGTATAATAATCTTGAAGTAACGAATAACAATAAAATTACTTTAGATAACAGTTCAAAAATAAAAGCATCCGATGAGCTTGATGTAAGCTTTGATTCAAATAATACATTGGCAGTAAGAACGGTTTCTGATGCGCGTAATTTTGAAGGTAAGCCTTCTGCTTATGCAAATTTATATTTCACGGTAAATAATACATTGGACAACAGCGGTTCGATGGAAGCAGGAAATTTGGTTGATATTAACTTTATGAACAATTCAATCAACGCTTTGACTCAATATGCACATTCGGAATGTCATGCGGCAGTAGCTTCAACAAATGAAGGTACAGAGCTGAAAAGAACAATTAATAACACATTGAACGTAAACTCTAATGCAGATATAACATCCGGTAAAGACGTTGAAATAACTTATTCTTCCGGTAAAAATAACGTATCTTCGACTGTTTCATGGAAGACAGTAAGTTATGCATTGTTTGGTATACCTATATCGGATTCCGATTCTTATTCTGTTGATAAACCCGTAGATAATTATGTATTAAAGAATAACGGTAAAATTGTAGCAGGTCAAGGCAACAATAAATATATGAAGATAAACCGTGATGGTTCTATTGATAAAGAAACGTTAAAAGGTTTTTATGATGATGATTATATTCTTTCGGATGGTGAAATAATTTCAGGTGAAATAATTAAACAAAGAACCTTGGATTCTATCCAAATTGAAATAAATAATATAAATGAAAGTTTAGAAGAAATTTCACAAACATTAATAAGTCTGAATGAAACTTTAATTGATTTTGAGGATAAAAAGGATACAATTCAATTAAAAATTGATGAAATCAATAATTTAATAAATAATGGTGCAATTTTAACAAATGATAAGCAGGATGCACAAGGCAACAGTGATTTCAACACAATTATTCAAAACGATATAAAAGCTTTGATTGTCAGTGACAGTGATGATACTAAAATAACCGAAACTCAATACAATACTATAATGACAAGCTATAACAACAAACTTGCCGAAATAGAAGCTCAGAATACTGCAATATTTAATCATAATGCAAAACCTGAAAATATAGATAATCAACAGCCTTATATTGAAGTTCCTACAATCACAGAATTTATTGAAACTCAGGATTATGGCTTATCAGATGCACAAAAAACAACAATATCTAACGGATATGATTCTGTAAATAATAATGTTTCAATGACGGAAAAGTGCGGATTCTCGGTATATCAAAATTCAACAGGCAAATATGTAGCTGTGACAACGCCGACAGGTACAGGTAATGCACAAACTTGTGAAGAATTAACACAATTTAACAATGCAATTGAAGATATAAACGCCCAGATGGAACCATATCAGGATGAGAGAACATCTGCTCTTAATACTCATGCAATGCTGCAAGCTAACAGAGTATCACTAACATCTCAATATAATGATGTATACAATACTGCTTCAAGTGCTTATGATCAGCATAGCGGAAGTTATTCAATTACATTCAATGATATTGAACCAAAAGATGCTCATATATCGGTTGATGGTGCGTATAACCATAATATAAACGGAAACGGTATATTTAGTGTAGCTTCAAACGGTTTAAAAGTAGATAATTATTCAACTCGTACATTGTTATTTAATGATTTGAATATAGATTCTGTAGCAAACAGGAGCGGCTTAATAATCGGTGGTAAAAATCACAGCGAATTTGCAGATAAAACTCAAGCAGTAAGCGGTGCGCAAGCTTATTTGTATGTTCATAATAGACCGGGACATACATCATTTGACAATTTACCAACTTCAGGTGTTCATTACAAATCAGATGGAAGCGGGATATCAGGAATAACTATTAATAATTACTATGATATAAATCATCCGTTTGCTTCGACATTTGATATTACTGAACCGACAACTCGTTCTGATATTTATATCATTGGGAGTGTAAATACTTCCGGAGATTTAAATATATGGAATGAAAGCGGTGGAATTATGATAGCCAATGACAGCGGTATAAATTCCGGTAAAATGTCATTAATATCTACAAATAATGCAGTTGTTTGGCTAATTTACAATGAAACAGATACAACTCCGATAAATATAAAAACAAACGATTATATATTTGCACAAAACGGTTTTAGTATCTTAACCAATAAAGACGTAAATATTCAGGGTACGATAGAAACAGGTTATTCAAACAGAAATATTACAATAACAGAAGATATGATAAAACCTGAAAATCTTATCTATGACCCGACTTCAGGTGAAACTAATCTGATAAATCTCGGCGGAGATAAAGTTTCGTTCTATTTGAATGATACAAACAATATAAAAGCAATTTATAAAGACGGTCAAATTTATTTATACAATTTGCCTGAAGATATCACAGATCCGTTAGTCAGCATTTCTGATGTAAATGTTTCGTTGTCAGGAAAAGTCAAAATGGCAAACGGACTTCAAAATATAATAATAGATAACAAAACAAATGCTCAACTAAATGTTGCCAATATATATAATAAACAGTTTAGAGGCGGCATGACTCCTGAAAATATAAATAAAACAGAAGATGGAGAAATTATATTAAATACGGTTGACCATGCAACTACAAATATTACATCCAACGGTAAGCTTTCCTTGAATGGTATAATTCAAAACAGTATAACTACAAATTACAATGATTTTCCTAAAGAAAAAGGAATATTAAATATAACAGCTAATAACGGATTAGAAGTAAAACCGCAAACAAAATTAATAGACCATATTCCAACTACTGTTGATTCAATATTATCCAATGGAAAAACTACTATTACATTAAATAACGGACAAGGTGATATAAACGGTAAAATTACAACAACAGGCGAATTGAATATATCAAATAAAGGTACCGGTGCATTAAATCTAAACAGTAATATTTCAAATGATGCATCAAGAAATGTTTATCCTGAAACTTTGATTAGTGAAGGTATAATAAATATATCAAATGAAGGAACAGGAGCATTAAATATCTTTGGTGATATTGACGAAACAGAAGGTGCTGTAAAAGTTCAAAGCAATGCCCAAACAAATATTACAGGTTCAATATACGATAAAAAAGGTAATATAGATATTACATCCAAAGGATTGCAATCTTCTAATGAATCTAAAATAGTTACTGATGAAGGTGATATCACAATTACTAATAATGATTCAAATTTAGATTTAAAAGGATATATATCTTCCGAAAGCGGAAATGTTTCAATTCAAAATAACGGGACTTCCGCATCTATCGCAGGATTTATCTCTGATAATAAAGGAGATTTGACGATTAGAAATACAAAAGGTGATATGACAATTTCATCAATCATATTGCATAACAGTACGAATAGAAATGCGGAAGGTATGATATCAATTATAAATGACCCGACAGGCGGAAAACTTGATATCCAAAATAAAGTTCAAACCTTCGGTATTGGTAAGACTGAACAAGATAAAACAACAGCAATTCTTATTGACAATCAATCGGATACAAACGGTATGTCAATAAGTAGCGAAATTACGGCACGAATTGGTGATATAATTATCAAAAATGCAAATGATAATTTATCAACCGCAGGCATGATTTCTAATTATGAAAAAGGCGGAGTAAGCATCACTAATAGCGGGCTTGATTATACAAATACCGCATCAATCCTTGTTAAAGAGGGTGATGTGGCAATAACTAATAACGGTACAAATGGCGTTGGCAAATTGCTTTTAGGCGGTTCGATTAATAATCAAAAAGGTAATACAACCGTTTCAAACAAAGGAGCAATCACTGAAGTTTCTGGAACAATCGATAATGTTGGCGGTAATACAACAATAACAAATACAAACGGTTTAACAAGAATTGTCGGTGATGTAACCAATAAAGGCGGTGATATTTCCGTAATAAATTCCGGTGATTTTACTGAAATAACAAGTGCAATTGATAACGAAGCAGGTTCAATACATATATCAAATTCAAAAGGCAATTTAAATATAACAGATACAGCAAAGATTACCAATACAACCGAAAATGAAGATGACAGTATTACTATTGCAAATGCGGGTGGTATTTTAAATCTTAAAGGGGATGTAGAAAGTACCGATAAAGGTGATATAGAAATAACCAACACAGGAAACGGCAAAGCAAATATTGAAAGTAATGTCGTTGCAAATGAAGGCGATATTGATATTTCAAATTCAAATGCGGGTGAGCTTAACATTTCCGGCAGTATAATTGATTATAACGGCAATATAGATGTTACAAATGCAAGTACAGACGGAACAACAATTGCTTCAACAGGTAAAATAACTAACGTTAAAGGTGATACGACAATTACCAATGATAAAGGTGATTTAACTGTTCAACAAGGTGCGCAGATAGTAAATACCGAAAGCGGTAATATTGTTGCAGAAAATAAAGGCGGTAAATTCACAATATCCGGTTTGTTTAAGCATGCTGAAATCGGTAATATAACCGTTAAAAATAGCGGCAACAAAGAATTAGATATTACATCAACAGGTCAAGTTCTTGCTGCAAATGGCAACATAAATATTCAAAATTCTAATGACGGCGCAATGAATATTGCCGGTCATATAACCGACGAAAACGGAAAAATAGATATTATAAACAGCAGTAAAGACGGAGCCGAAATATCGGGAACAATACTTGATAAAGAAGGTGATACAACAATATTCAATGCAGGCGGTGCTCTTGATATTTCAGGAAATGTTGCAGACAACATTGGAGATATAAAAGTTGTAAATAACGGTGCAGACGGTACGAATATATCGGGTGTAGTATTGGCAAAAAATGGCGATACTACTGTTTATAATACAAAAGGCGGACTTGATATTTCAGGAAATGTCGTTGATAATAAAGGCAATTTGGATATAACAAATAACGGGGAAGATAAAGCTTCTATTTCAGGTATAGTACTTGCAAAAGAAGGTGATATCAACGTATATAATTCTAATGACGGAGCTTTAGAAATTTCAGGAACCGTAAAAGACGAAAACGGAAAAATAAGTATTACAAACGATAGCAAAGATGGTACTCTAATTTCGGGTAATGTGACGAATGTAAAAGATGATACGAAAATTACCAATAATGACGGCGATTTAACGATTACCGAAACAGGAAAAGTTACAAATACCCAAGGCGGCGATATTGATGTCGAAAATAACGGCGCTAAATTTACTGTTGCAGGCTTAATTAAGCATATAGGCGACGCTATAGGTAATATTTTTGTTAATAATAAAGGCGATAAAGAATTAGAAGTCGCAACAACAGGCAGAATAGAAACTTCAAACGGAGATATCGATATTGATAATTCTAACGACGGCGGAATTGTTGTTGCCGGTTTTGTCGGTTCTGATATGGGTGTAACCGATATAAACAATACATCACAAGACGGTATAAATATTACGACAAGCGGTGTTGTAAATAACAAAGACGGAAATATTGAAATATCAAATACCGGTGCAAACGGTATTGATATTCAAGGTTCTGTAAAAACTGATAAGCAGGATATAAAAATTACCAATAAGGATTCAGATATCCGAATTGGGGAATATGACAGTGATAATGATAATTATATTAATGCTGTAGCGGGAAATGTTGTCATAAATCAAACAAACGGAAATATCTTAAATAATATTACTGACCCGACAAGTACAAACACACATCAAAATCACGATTTAGGAAATCCTGATCATGCATATAAAACGCTTATTGCGGCAGGTAATAATTTGACAATTAACGCAAAAGACGGTGATATAGGTTCAACCTCTCATGCAAATCCGGGATTTAGTATAAATGCAGATACAAGAGATTATACAGAATCAATAAATGTTAATGTCGGCGGTGATTTGGTTGCAAGAGCAACAAATGAAAATGAAACTGACAGCAGACTTGTAAATATCAGAGCAAAGGATTCTGATTTAAAAGTAAAAGATGTAACTTCAGACGGAAATGTAATGTTGACGGCTGCAGATTGGAAACAGGCAGATACAAGACCGACTCCGAAAAATGACGAAAGTTACTTTAAAGGTTATTCAATACTGAATACGGCTGATGTTGATGATGCTGCAGTAAGTGGTCAAATGATTTCCGTTATTGCGAGTGATAATATCGGAAGTGCGGATAAGAAATTTATATATAATCAAGATACTGCTTCAAATCCGAAATCTTCGGTTAGTTTTGAAGCCGAAAACGATATCAATTTAACAGGTCGTGCAAATTCATCAAACGAAACAAAAATATATCAACTTGTTTCAAAACATGGCGATATTGATTTTGATATGGAATCTGATGCAGTAATAAAAGAAATTACTGCGGGTAAAGGTTTGAGACTTACTCAGAAAGCACAAAATCTGACAATATATAATTTGGGTACATCTTATTCTTCCGCAGGACAAACAGGCGAAAAATTTGATGATATGTTGTATCCGCATGATGATATAGTATATGGCGATTCTTCAGATAAATCAGGAGAAAGTGCAATACCTAATTATGCAATTATCAGAGTATTGGATGCTATGGATACACCAAACAGAGGTGATTCTAACCTGAAAATATATTCTGCTTATGTAAGAGGTAACCACGGTGAAAATACTCAATATTATCCTGACGGTTCAAGACTTGCTGATTATACATTGATGGCAGATAATATTTATGCAAATTCTGATAAAGCCCCTGATTCAACCATATCAACCAAAGAAAATCCTAACGGATATAAACAAACAGATAAATCTTATGATTTGTCGGGATTTGGGATAGAAGACGGTAAAAAATACTCTGCTCAAGGTTTAAATGCTTATGGTAAAGGAGATACTTTATCACTTGATGTGTTAGGGGTTGATTCTGATGTTGTAAATGATGTTGTAAAAAATCCTCAAAGAAATTCATATAATGAACAAAAGCCGGTCGATAATGTTCCTGATAAATTCAAAAATGACCAAAATAGATTACCATTCTACGGTTATGATTTTAGGACAGATAATGCGGTAATTTCAGTTAACGATTATGCGCCTGAAAACAGAGGGGTATCTTTTGATACGTTGTATGCGGATAATGCATATATAAATACTAATGACACCAATTTGGGTGTTCAGGACGGTTATATAAATAATTACGCAGAACTAAGAAACCGTGATAAAATTGCGGTTGTTGATAATGATTACAGAAGAATAGTTAGACCTGCGGATATACAATTATATACAGGAAAAACAGGTTCATTTGCGCTTGATTTGAATGAATCAATCAATATGCATACAACGGCTCCGACGGTTTACAACAATCCTCATATGCTTGTAAACGGTTATCATAGTGCATGGAATTTTGTCAACAGAGAATTTAAAGAAAATAAAGATTTGATTGACAGAATTGATGAATCGACAGCATTGGATGAAAGAAGATATGATGAAAGTTTAAAACGTATATCAATGAGATTTGATACAACAGAAGATGACGGATTGCAATCAAATGTTGAGATTTATGATATTTCTACAACAGGTGCATTGATAAGAAACGATAAGAAATTAAAACGCGGTAAAAAGACTACAATTAATTTGAAATTTGATGATGTTGACATAAATGTAACAGCAAAGGTAGTAAATACAAAAGGAAATATGGCAGGTGTTGAATTTGTAGATATGCCTGATGACGTTGCTAACAAGATTTTATACAGATATATGCAGCAGGCAGATTCAATGAAATCAAATCTAACGACATCATCATTATAAATAGCATGCAGGGTAGACTGTAGCCAGTAGGGTTTACTTTAGTCAACCAAAATATATCGGTAGCTTGTAGTTTGGGCATACTTGCCCGACAATAACTTTTGAGTGCAATTATTGGGACAAAAGGTGCAATAAAGTTTGTAGGGTGCGTTTATACGCACCAAATAAATAATAAGACCTCTCAAATCGG
>OMVC01000097.1 GCA_900314375.1 uncultured bacterium | reverse complement strand
GAATATATCAAACAATGCATGTCATTGCGAGCGAACGTAAGTGAGCGTGGCAATCCCATTAAAATAATATGGCAAATATTGTGTTGTCCAATTGTATTAATGGAATTATTACGTCGCTTCGCTCCTCATAATGACATGTGGTGTTATCTGCAACCATCGTTAACCGCATTTACCCCCTCATAATGACATGTGGCGTTATGTGCAACCATCGTTAACCGCATTTACCCCCTCATAATGACAAGAGGTGCGTAACCTTGGTTGCAACATTTACCCCTAAATTTCTCGTCTTCCTTCTATTGCCTTTGCAATTGTAATTTCATCCGCGTATTCCAAATCCGCACCGACAGGTAACCCAAAAGCAATTCTCGAAACAGTAATACCAAAAGGCTTTATCAATTTAGTTAAATATAAACTTGTTGCCTCCCCTTCAACAGAAGGACTCAATGCTAAAATGACTTCTTTTACCTCGTTATCAGTCAATCTTGTTAAAAGCTCTTTTATCCTGATATCATCAGCACCGATTCCGTCCATCGGGGAAATGAGTCCTTGTAAAACATGATACAGTCCTTTGTATTCGTTGGTTTTTTCGATAGCGATAAGGTCTTTGGATTCTGATACAACACAAATAGTTGTTCTGTCCCTTTGGGAGGAAGAACATATTTCGCAAGGACTGTTTGATGATATATTGAAGCATATTTCACAAGTTTTAGTGGTTTCTTTTGCTTCAAGAATTGTTGTTGCAAATTTTTCCACATCAGCTTTTGACATTCTCAATAAATGGAAAGCCATACGTTGTGCAGATTTCGGACCTACCGACGGAAACTTTTGAAATTGCTCAATTAAAGCTGCTATTGATTTTGGATATATCATTATCTGCCGAAATTCAACCCCGGAATATTTATTCCGCCTGTAACCTGTTTCATTCTTTGTTCCATTTCAATAGCTGCTTTATCTGCAGCTTCTTTCATTGCTCCTGTAATTAAATCTTCAAGCATTTCAAGCATTTCAGTATCAACAGATGACGGATTATCAGGATTAATTGCTTCAGGTGCAATTTTAATACTTTTAAATCTGCCTTGACCGTCACAAGTTACGCTGACAGCTCCGCCGGCACTTTCTCCGACCAATTCCATATTCGCAAGTTCTTGTTGTGCTGCGCCTGCTTTTTTTTGAATGTTGCTAACCTGTTTCATTATATTTGCCAAGTTCATACCCATAGTTTTCTCTCCTTAGTCTGATTGCCTTTATTACACTTTTTATTATACAATAAAAATATGCAGAAGAAAACATATTTACAAGAGTCTATAAAAGGCGGACGTTTGATGCGTTGGAATATGATGCCTCTAAAAGTTTTTATTGCTCCGATGAAATTTTATTCCAAACAGGGGCAAGATTTGAAGTACCGCCAATTTGTAAAGCAAGCGCTTGATGAATGGCACAGAGTTTCAAACGGTAAAGTATCTTTTGTTATTGTGGATAATTTATTGTCATCTAATGTAAATATTGATTGGAAACGTGTCCAAAGACAAGCTTTAGGACATTGTATTTTCCAATATGACAGGCTAAATCGTTTATATAGTGCCGAGGTAACTATCGGCTTAACAGAAGGGCTTGTTCATGCCGATTATAATGATGACGGTGAAGTTTATCATACTATTTTACATGAAATAGGTCATGCTGTCGGGCTTGGGCATAGTCCGTTTAAAAATGATATTATGTATACCCCCCACCAAAAAGGCATTACCCATGTCGGTCCCGGTGACAGATTATCCGTGAATTGGCTTTATACATTTCCTCAAGGGAAAACCGTAAATGAAATTGCTTCTATTTATCATACTGCAGGAGCAGATTTAGATGAAGTTGTAGCTAAAATAATCTCAAAAGAAGTTAAAACTGAATTTGAAAAAGTGAAAGATAGTGTAAATCTTCCGCCCCAACGCGATTTGTTGGATGAATCAGAAAATATTGCAAACTTAAAAAAATATAATATGGCGCTTCAAAATATACAAATATCCTCTGATTTAAAAGAGCAGATAAAACGCCAATATCGTGACAGTTCTATCAAAAAAGACAAATAAAATTTGTAGCTTTGGGTTTGTTAAGTAATGTAACAAAAAAAATACCTTTTGAATTTAGCAAAAAAAATAATACTTTATATAAATAAGAGAGCTAATAATAAGAGAGGTAAACAAAATGTCTATCGCTAATTTTCACGAGAAATTGTTATTTTGTACACAGCAAAAAAGTAGATTAGGTCTGCAGTTATCAAATATACAAATGCAGCAGTTATCCGCAACACGAAAAGCTTCAGAATCGCAAATGGCTTATAATTCAAAAATGCAAGATTTGTATTATGACCCTGATTTTGGTTTTGGTACGGAAGAATACAGTGAATTGCTCGTAGAATTACAAAATGATCACGAATTTGAGATGGCAAGTTTAACAGCGTGGGAATCTCAATTAGAAGCGCAAAAGGAAACGTTGGAAACTCAATTAAATGAAGTCACAAATTATGAAGCATCATGGCAAAAATTGTTAGCTCAAAACATCAAAGTCGAGTTCACCTATGGTGGACAAGGCGGCGGTAAATAATAATACAATACGTCTGTCATAATAATAGTTACTTATCCCGAAACAATACTAAAGTTTCGGGATTTTATTGTGGGCATGAACATTTCCGAGTACTAATCGTTATATATATAGAGTGTATGTAAAGTTTATTCAATACAAAAATGTATATTTCAATAACTTTATTGAAATATATAAAAATAGCCTAATTATCCAGTATCCTTTTATAGGAGGGTAGATGTGAAAAATCCAATTCTAAATGAAGTAAAAAATCTGGTTTCAGATAGAGATATCACGCTAACGCAGCTCACTGCGAAGATGGGAGAGCGTTTGGGCAGGACATATTCGTTAGCAAGTCTTTCTCAAAAATTAAGAAATGGCACGATTCCGTATCATGAGATTAGATTAATTGCAGATATATTAAATTACAAGATAATTTTTTATGATTTGCATAAGAGAAAATAAGAGTATTTATAAGTCTTAAATTCTGTTAAAAACAAATAGCCTCGCAAAATTTGCGAGACTGTTTGTTTTTTTCTATAATTTTATTGCTAATATTATTAACCTTTATTAGCTCCTGATTTAGCAATAATTTCGTCTTCAACATTCTTTGGAACTTGTTCGTATTTTTGGAATTCCATAGAGAATGTGCCGCGTCCTTGAGTATTAGAACGTAAATCTGTAGCATATCCGAACATGTTAGCCAACGGAACAATTGCTCTAACGATTACGTTTCCTGTATTGCCTTGAGGTTCTTGACCTTCGATTCTACCTCTACGGCGAGAGATGTCACCGATAATCGTACCTGTAAATTCATCAGGAATTTCGATTTCAACCTTCATCATAGGTTCAAGGATACAAGGTTGAGCTTTTTTACAACCTTCTTTGATTGCCATAGAACCGGCAATTTTGAATGCCATTTCTGAAGAGTCGACTTCGTGGTATGAACCGTCATAAAGTTCAACCTTAACGTCTATCATCGGATATCCTGCCAAAATACCGCCTTCTAATGCTTCTTCCATACCTTTTCTTGCAGGTTCAATATATTCTTTAGGAATAGCACCACCGACGATTTTGTTTTCAAATACAAATCCGGCATTTTCTTCAGCAGGGGAAATTCTAACTTTACAATGTCCGTATTGACCTTTACCACCTGATTGACGGATGAATTTAGAGTCTTGATCAGCGCTTCCTCTGATTGTTTCTCTGTATGCAACTTGCGGTTTACCGATGTTAGCTTCAACTTTGAATTCTCTTAACATACGGTCAACGATGATATCAAGGTGAAGTTCACCCATACCTGAAATGATTGTTTGCCCTGTTTCTTCATCAGATTTAACTCTGAAAGACGGATCTTCTTCAGCAAGTTTTTGAAGTGCAATACCCATTTTATCCTGGTCAGCTTTTGTTTTTGGTTCAATAGCAACAGAAATAACCGGTTCCGGGAAAGTCATTCTTTCCAAGATAATCGGATTCTTTTCGTCGCATAGCGTGTCACCTGTTGTTGTATCTTTCAAACCAACGGCTGCACAAATATCGCCTGCGTATACTTCTGATTCTTCAAGTCTTTGATCAGCATACATACGAACTAAACGAGAAATACGTTCTTTTTTGCCGTTTGTAGAGTTCAATACATAAGAACCTGAAGTGATAACGCCTGAATATACTCTCAAAAATGTTAAACGACCTACAAACGGGTCTGTCATAACTTTGAAAGATAATGCAGAGAACGGTTCTTCATCTGATGAATGACGAACTGTTTTTGAACCGTCTTCCAATTCACCTTCGATAGCTTTTACATCAACAGGTGATGGCATGTAATCAACAACGTTATTTAATAATAACTGAACACCTTTGTTTTTGAATGCAGTACCGCAAGTAACAGGAACAATTTTGTTGTTGCAAACTGCTTTTCTCAATCCTGCTTTCAATTCTTCGATTGTAATAGAATCAGGATCTTCGAAGAATTTTTCCATCAAAGCATCGTCTTCAGAACAAATAGCTTCAACCATTGCATCGTGGTATTCTTTTGCTTTATCTGCCAAATCTGCAGGAATTTCTTCTTCTTTAATATCAGTACCTAAATCGTTTGTATAAATTTCAGCTTTCATTGTCATCAAGTCAACCAAACCTGTAAATTTATCTTCTGCGCCAATAGGTAATTGAATAGGAACAGCGTTAGCACCTAATCTTGTTTTGATTTGTTCCGCTACACGATAGAAATCTGCACCGGTTCTGTCCATTTTGTTGACAAATACCATTCTAGGTACTTCATAGCGGTTAGCTTGACGCCATACAGTTTCAGATTGAGATTGAACACCGCCTACTGCACAAAATACAGCCACAACACCGTCCAATACACGCAAAGAACGTTCAACTTCGATTGTAAAGTCAACGTGCCCCGGGGTATCAATGATGTTAATTTGGTGTCCTTTCCATTCAGCTGTAACTGCAGCTGATTGAATTGTAATACCTCTTTCTCTTTCTTGTTCCATAAAGTCGGTTACTGCGGCACCATCGTGAACTTCACCTAATTTGTGAGTTTTACCTGTGTAAAACAAAATACGTTCTGTTGTAGTTGTTTTACCGGCGTCGATGTGGGCAGCAATACCAATGTTTCTAATTTTTTCCAGTGGAGTTGGTCTTCCCATTTTTCTTTTCCTTCTTTTTTTTATTAAAATGTGTTACTACTTTGCTATTTATATTTAATGTCGGGATAGCAATCCCGACCTATGCATAATTATCTCATAAACAAAAAATTTTTCAAATAATGCTTGTATCTTTTGTAACAAAAAAAGATGCAAGATAAAAAATCGGCATCTTTTTGTTTGTTATTTTATATTTTTTTCATTCATATTTTAGGCGATTACAGCGGAACGTGGTCTGAATATACAAGGCTTGCCCAGTTTTCGAAATAGCTGATTTGAGTGGCAGAGCCTGTTCTTATATATATTTTAGGTAACTTATCAGGAGCAATATCAAGAGCTGAACATATAGCTGCTTGAATTACGTCAGGATGTGTTACTATTATAATTCTGTTACCGATATTTTCAGAAACGATTTTATCAATAACTTTAGAAGTTCTTTCGATAAATTCTACGCTGCTTTCTCCGTTTGCTTGAGTTTTTTTATCGGGATTTTTTAGTATATCTTCAAAACCTGTAGGGTATTTATTCATAATTTGATCAAAAGTTAAGCCGTTCCAATCTGCACATTCTCTTGTCGTGAGTTCTTCAACAACCTCATAGTCTTGTTTGAAGAATTTTGCAACCATCATTGCTGATTGAATTGTCCTGACTGAAGAAGATGAGTATATTGCATCATTTTTTACCCCTCTGTTTTTAAGGTATTCAATAAGATTTTTCATTTCCTCAATTCCGCTATCTGATAGCGGCGGATAATTTTGGGCATCCGAAAATCTTCCTTCTTCCGAATATATGGTTGCCCCGTGGCATATAAAAGTTATTTTGCATTTACGATTAAAATACATTATAAAACCTTTCAATAATATAAACTTGCTAACTTATTCATATATAATTATAACACATATTTTATTTTTGCGCTAAAATAAAGAAAAAGGAGAAAATATTATGCAGGGGAAAGCTTTTAAATTTGGGGATAACATATCTACAGACCATATAGCTCCGGGCAGATTGTATCATTTGCGCTCGGATTTGAATGAATTTGCAAAACATGTGCTGGAAGATGCAGATGAAACTTTTGCTTCACGCATGAAGAAAGGGGATTTTGTTGTTGCAGGTAATAATTTCGGACTTGGTTCATCAAGAGAACATGCTCCGAGAATTATGAAAATAGCAGGAGTAGGGGCTGTTTTAGCGAAATCTTTTGCAAGAATTTTTTATCGTAATGCGATAAATATAGGGCTTTTAGCTATTGAGTGTGATACGGATTCAATTGATGACGGGGATGAATTGGATTTGGATATAGAAAAAGGTATTATAACCAATAAAACAAACGGCACAATCATACAAATAGAACCGTTACCGCCTGTAATGATAAAGCTTTTGGAAGATGGCGGTTTGGTTGAACATATTAAGAAAAACGGTGATTTTAAGTTAACAGTGTAGTTTATTTTCTTAATATATTGAATAAAATAGGAA
>OMVC01000168.1 GCA_900314375.1 uncultured bacterium | reverse complement strand
ATATCACCTTTATGCACACCCAGGAAAACAAGTAAACCTTTATTGACAGGAGAATACAATTCGCAGTCAATAGTTAAGGACGCTTTTTTTACTCTTTGGATTAATGCTTTCACAAATTGTTCCTTTACAAAATAAATTTTACTATAAAATTTATACTTTTTTTATTACATATTATTAATTTTTGTAAATAGGTCTTTTCCATATTAGCAAATTTCTAATTTTTAAGGTTTATTATCACTTTATAACTGAAAAATCAAAATAACAAGAAAGGATTTATTATGCAAGTATCAAGAGTTTCTTCTTCAACAAATTTTGGAATGGCATTAAAAATTAAGCCGGGTGCGGTAGAAAAATTAAAAAATGCGTCACGCAAAGAAATTGAAACATTACAAAAAGTCGGTGAAGAACTAAAAAATACAAAATATTATGATTTAGTTCTTGATGAAAATGGCAGTACAATTGTTTCCCCTTATGCCAATAAATACCGTGGCGGCACTGTAAATGTCACAGAACCAAAGGATGAATTTTTACATTACAGCGCAACTTGGGAAGGCCCTGATAGCGCAAATGTTAAAAAAGGTGAAGAGTTTCAGAATGCTATAAAATTCCATAATAATTCCGAAGCAAAAAATGCTTATAAAGCCATAAAAGACGCAAGTTACGGGCCGGAAAGAGATGCAAAATTCATACAATATCTTGATGCAAGAGAAGTTGAAAAAGCAGCCATACTTGATGCTGAATTAAAAGAACGCAAAGCCGTTGAAGGTATGGTAGATGATTTATTCGACAAATATAAAACAGAAGAGTAAATAAAATAAATATAATGAAAAAGACCACTTTAATAAGATGGTCTTTTTTTTATGCAAATTCTATTATATCCCACACATTTTATTCAATTTTTGTTTTGCATTTTGGGCATACACTACCATTATCATCCAATATTTCTTTATGGACATAAATTCCGCATAATGAACATTGTTTATAATTGCCTGTTGCTATTTCACGCTCAAATTCTTCATCAGACACTGTACCTGTAAAAAAAGATTTTATCTTTTCCCAAAAACTCATTATATTCCTGCCCTTTCAAAGAGTTCTGCTTTTGTTATTTTTCTGCCGCAGGATTTATGTTCATCACAAAAGCCAAGAGCCTCGCATTTTGGTACTAAATATTCTTTCAGCCACGGTTCTTCCTTTGTTAATTCGTCACACATTGCCTTGACCATTGTGCGTATTTCGTATTGTGCGCGTGTACAAAGTCTTAATTGTGCGAGGTGAATAAGTTCTCTTAAGTTCAAACTTGCAACTAAAGATGATGAAGCGGCGTTTGGCAACACAAATCTTGCATCTTCTGCAGGTATTCCGGCATCAACAAATTCTTGATACTTATCAGAAATTTCACTCATAAAAGAAACGAATTTTTCTCTTAATTCAGGATTTTTATCAATCGTAGGCGGAATAATATAATCAAATTGTCCTTTTTCTTGAACGTATCTTTGTGATTTTTGAGAAAAAGACATTAAACGATGTCTTACAAGCTGATGGGTACAGGCTCTTGAGACATTAGAAATAGCATAACTTATTTGTATGTGTTCTATTGTCGAATGATGTCCGGATGACACAACATTTTTAATAAGTTTCAGCATTTTTTCTTCGTCAACGTCATTTTCATACATATCAACGGGTGATTGTGCACTGTAACATGTTCGACAAGCAGTATAAACTGTTTTTAACATATTATCAGGCTTTGATATAAGCTTTACTATCGGTTTATTGTTTCTTTCTTCCATTGCTCTATCCCCTTTTCATAATAATAAATAAAAAATTAAAACATGGCAATTATAAAAACTAGTGCTTTATCCATTTAAAGCTTTTTACATAATTACTGCCATTAATATCTCCGAAAATTTCCGCTCTGAAAACTCGAAGGGTGCTATCTTTGTCAAAATTCGGAATTTTATTGATGTTACTGGTTGTTTTCGGGTTTATTTCATTAATATTTATTCCCGGAATTTTATTCAATAATCTGTTTAATGACATATTACCGATTTTGCCTATAACTGTTGAAAAATTCTTTGACAAACTGCCATATACTTCCATATCGGCTACAAGTGACGGAATATCATACTTACCCGTTAAATACATATTTAATTCTTTTCCGCTTGAATAGACATCAATATCTGTCGCAACTCCGTCTTTCACCTTTATATCACCTGAAATTTTTTCAAAATTCCCTGTTTTTAACGGGGTAATTAAATCAATAATTCCGTTTATTGATAGCCCTGTAACACCGCCGGTTACCAGGTTGGCTGCTTTTAACAAATATTCTAAAGACCCGAGTTTTGGCATTCTGCCGTCAGTTACGTCAAAATGTCCGTCGCCGGAGAGTGTTTTTACGCAATCCGTACTTGTTGAACCTTTGCAAGCGACATTCAAATCTCCTGTTACAAGTCCGTACATTTGCCCCGGCATATCAAAAAAGTTCTCGCTGATAATCTGTGCATCTGCATTTTTTATGCTCATTGAACCGTTCATACCCATAGTGGATAAATCGGATTTTATATTTCCGTTAACAGTCCCGTTTGCAAGGTTGAATTCGAAATTGTCAACATTTAATACGTGATCTTCACCAAGGTGAAGTGTAGAATTAAAATCAGTTGCTTGAGCTTTTTTTATAATTATTTTATCTGCTTTTATCTGTCCGTCCTTTATAATTACCTGCTCCGGTGAAAATGTTAATGTCATATCATTTTGTAATTGTTTTGAACGTAATCTGTCGGTATTTATATCATCGAGTTTTTCCATGAGCATATTCAAATCCAACGCATCAGCATCCAAAGTCACATTTTCAATTATGTATGGCGGGGCCGGGTTATTAACGATTTGGGCAAGTAAAGTAATATCATTTGTTAAGATTGAACCGCGCGAATTTAGCATAATATAATCATTTTTAAAATCCACGTCAATATCTCTTATTGTAGTATCCCAAAACGGAATATCGATACCGGTAATTTTTAGATTTCCTAATACCATAGGGGCAACGGAAGTTCCGTTTATTGTTAAATCCGAGGTAAATAATCCTTGTTTAATCGTAGGCTTTTTAAGTAAAATATTAAATATTCTCGCATTTGTAGGCTCAAGAGTTTTAATTTTAAAATTATTAAATTTAAGAATTTTATCTTTTAAAAGTTTTATATTGCCTGATGCGTATAACTGGTTTTGAACGGATGTTTTTTTATTTTGAGAAGTAATTATTTGATTATATTTTAATGAATTTATTCGAATACTATCCGAAGCCAATATTGTATCTGCTATTATTTCAACAGGATTTGTCGCTAGTCCGTCGGCATTTACAGCTCCTGTTGAAGCTCCTGCTAATGTTGCACCCATGAAATATATTGAAGAATCTTCGCCTATATTTAAGTTTGCAACAGCTCGTAATTTATCAAAAGTACCTTTCAAATGAGCTTTATATTTCACATCTCCTTTAACTTTTACAGGATAAACGGAGTTGTCGTTGTATACTCTGTCTAAAAATCTTTGGGTTAGTTTTCCGCTTGTATACAAATCTAAAGAAGGATTTGTTAATATGTTTGAGATATTACCATTTAGATAAACAGGCATAGAACTTACGGTAGAATTTATATTACCTAAATACAGGGTATTACCCCGCATATTTGCCTTGCCGCTTTTTATGTCAATTCTTGCATTTAATGGTTTGTAGCTAAAATTAATATTATTTAAATTTGTATCAGAATATATACCGCCATTTTTAATATAACCTTTTATATCAACTTCTCCGTTAATATCTGATACAGTATCAAACTGTTTTCTCATATATTCCGGTAATGTAATTTGATTTTTTATATCATTTATAGACGCAGTATTAAAACCTCTCATATCAAATACGGCATCTTTTATTTTCATTGATTTATAAATATCCGTTCCGGTAAATGAGAGAGTATAAGGATTATTATTAAATAAACCGCTTAATGTATTTGTTTTTAAAACACCTTGTCTTATATTAAAATCTCCGCCTTTGACCTTGATTGGATTATGAGAATACATATTTGATAAGATTTTTCCGTCAACAATAATTTTGTTATAATCAAGGTTTCCTGTTTCAGCAATTCCTTTATATTTACCGATTATTGATACGTCTATTTTGCCTATTTCATTTTTGTACGGCATATAAGAATTAGGTTGAAAAGCATCCATAATATCAGCAATTGCAATCAAATCAGAGGCTGCAGTCAGGTCAATGGTTTTGTCATGGGCTGTACCTGTTACTTTAACTCTTGAATTTCTTATTTGTCCTGTCAAGTCGTAATCCGCATCTTTTTTGTCAAAATTAACAACTCCATTAATGTTGTGTAAAGGCAAATAAGTATCTTGCAAAATTGTGGTTGCGTTATGTAGTGTTATTGTTCCTTTTGCAAAAAGGTCTTTATTGAATTCAATATGCTCAACATCTTTTGCATTACCGTATATATTTAATTTTAAATCCGCAATCCCGTCAGGATGAGTAAAAGGTTTAATAACTTTTTGAACATCAATCATATCATCCGAAGTATTAATAACTTTTAAAATAGCAGGGATATTTTGATTTTTGGTTTGTGCAATGACGTTTAGCCCGCCTTTTACATTACATTTTCCGTATATTTGCGCGCTTTGTCCGTTTATTGTTGCGGAAGTCGTTTTAAAAGGTATTTCCGTATTATTAAAATCAATTTCGCCTGCTCCGTTATGCAATGTTAAATTGTGAATATTATTGAATTCTGCGGTTGCATTTCGGAAAAACATTTTACCAAACAGATGCGGATCAACTTTTTTGCCTCTTGATTGAACATCTAATCGAGCAACCCCTTTTATTTTCATAATCGGAACGGGCCCGAGTTTAAACTTAAATATTTCGTGCAGCGGATTTAATACAATCTGTGCAGGTTCCATTTGTATCGAATCTGTGGTTTTTATGTCAAGTTCCGAATATTTTGAGCCGTCAATCATTATCCAGCCGTCAAGAGTTACGTGCTGTTCAGGTTCTGTCGGGACAAAAACGCTTATATCCATTACTTTTCCGCGGAATTTTAAATCAACCGAAGCTCCTTCGTCGGCAATTAAACCTTTACGTATAATATATATCCCTCTAATTTTTGCAGAACCGAAAACTTCCGGTCTTGCGCCGTTGCCTACAAAGTGTAAATCCGTTTCGCCTTCTCCGAAGCAGTCGTACGATTTTAGTTTGTATAAATCCATATCCGGCAATAAATCAGCAAGTCCCGGAATTAATTTTTGAACCTGTTCAAGCTTTGATGGCGAAATTTTTACCCGTAAATCCATAGCAGGGATTTTTTTTCCTGAAGATGAAAGTTTGCCATCCACAGCAATACGAACTCCATTACCTTCTATTGTAGCAGTTTTTATTTTTATTCCGCCGGCAATTGTTTCAAATTTTGTTTTTACATCAAGGTCATCTTTAAAAATTATTGATGACGGTTTATCTTTTCCGATTATTTCAAGATTTTTAGTTTTTATATCTGTAGTTACGCTTTTGTGATGATTTTTATTTTTTTTAGTTTGCGCATTTACTGATAATTGACCTTTTAAATCTTTAATATATCCTTTTGACAATATTTCAACGTATGGTGCGATTTGGGATAAATCAAAATTGTTTAATTGAGCATTGAGCTTTAATTTATCATCCGTAAAATTTGTCAGAGGTAAATCGATTTCAATATCCGAATAATATGGTGTTGAATTTCCGTCGACCGTAAAAACACCTTTTGTTGCAAGTGAAACCTTATCATCACTGCGGTATGTTGCATTTTTTATATATTCTCCGTTGAAAAGAATATTTTTATCTTTATATTGATCCTCGAGAGTAATATTATAGTTCCCTAGATTCATATTAACTTTCGCTAATTTGAATTTTGAGTCTTTTTTTTCAAATTCTAACGGATAATCGCCAAGATAAAATTTTTTATCTTTTTTTAACACAAAATTAGCATTTTCTTTATCGGCATAAACCCTTGCTACTTCAATCTTTTTAAATAACAACGGAAATAGCTTTAATTTAACTTTTGGATTTTTTAAATATAAAGCTTTTGAATTGTCTTTGTTGATAACGGAGATGCTGTCACTTTTGACCCATACGGACGGAAAACTGCCCATGGATAAATTCGGGTTTCCTAAATCGACGTTAATTTTTGTTTCTTCATATATCCTTTGTTGAATTTCCGATTTGTGTTTAGGCAAAGAAACAACCGCAGGAATTCCCCAAAAATACCCTCCGCATAATGCGGCAGCAATTCCTAATGTTGTGACAATTTTCCATTCTCTTTTCATATCATAATTATTATATTATAACTTTGCTAATATGCGCAATTTATAAAGCTTTTTTAATATTTTTCGCATAATATTTGGAAATATGCTCTTTTATGATAGCAATTCGGGCAGTATTCGGGTGCAGACTTGCCATAGTGTACATATCCGCATTCTCGACATAACCAATATTGTTCGGACTCTTTTTCAAATACGGTATTATTTTTTACTTCTTCGTACAGTTGTTTAAATCTTTGTGCGTGGTGTTTTTCGGCAACTATAACATTTTTAAACGTTGATGCGATTGCATCAAAACCTTCTTCCAATGCAATACGTTGTGCGTTTGGATAAAGGACACTACATTCTTCTTCTTCCCCTTTAATTGCGCTTAATAAATTTTCTTCGGTTGAACCGAATTCAAAGGGGTAAAAGGAATCAACATGTGCATTCGGATTTAATCCGATGTGCTTATAAAAAAGTAAAGCGTGTTCATATTCATTATCAGCCGTAATTGAAAAAATCTCCGAAATTTGTTCGTATCCTTCTTTTTTCGCAGTCTTGGAAAAAAGTGTATATCTGTTTCTGGCTTGTGATTCTCCTGCAAAAGCGTTTATCAATAATTGTTCTGTTTTAGAGCCTCGAAATTTTACGTTCATATAATTTTCTCCCTTTAATATATAAAATAAAATCTGCGTATTGAAATAGCAATTACCCTAAAAGCCTGTCCGTTTGGGGAGTATATTAAAACAATCCTTTTTGGGGATTTTAATCGATATTAAAAGCCTCATAATAAAACTATGATAGTTAGGAAAATTATGGCAGATTTATTATATTATACAAAACAAATAGCCGAACGCATAAGATACTATAATGCGATAGTGGATTTTACCGACGAAAGCCATTGGTATAATCCGTTTTATAAACATCATGAAGTAACCGTTATTTGGGCGGAAGAAGATGATTAAGGCTGCTTAGTTTGATAAAACGAAATAATTTTCCATTTTCCACTTTCAATTTTCAATTTAATAAAATGTCTGACCAACGCAACTTCATGTCATTACGAACATTCGAAGAATGTGTAGTAATCTCATTGATACAATTGGGCAAATTATAAATTGACATATTATATCAATGGGATTGCCACGCTCACTAACGTTCGCTCGCAATGACATGTTTGGTGCATTTACCCACCAAGCAATGACAGGGTTGCTCAGTAAAACCCTCTCCTGCCCTCCTGCCTTCAAGCCCTCCGAACTTCCTTAATAGTAGCCTACGCCTCTATTAATATCCGTATTGTTCGTGTGCGTTTAAATATTCCCTAACCGTATTCAAAGAAGATTGGACTATACGGGTTACACGCGATGGTGACAAGCCAATTTGGGTAGCTATATCTTTTACCTGCATATTACGATAAAATCTGTATTCAACAACTGTTCTTTCTTTTGGCGGAAGTTTTGAAATCGCTGCTCTTATCATTTTACCCATTTCTGAAATTTCTGCGCTTTCATCAGGTGTTGCGTGATTATCTTTTAAGAAATCAAACGGAGAATCGTTATCGGAAGCGTCAGATGCAAGTCCGTCTATTGACAAAACAGTTTCGTAAATTGCTTCACGAACTTTTGCCTGTTTCATATCCATTCCGTCTACTGCTTCTTCTTCGTCGTATTCATCCTCGGCTTTATGTTTAATAGAGTACCATTTATATCTAATTCTTAATTCGTTTCTAATAGCCCAACGAACAGCGGTTGCTATATAGGCTGCGTTATATTTGGCAAGTTGTTCGGGGGTTTTGTTTTTAATCATGACTTGGATAGCAATAATCCCGATTGATAGCAATTCTTCGTATTCGACCATGTGGGACGGAATACGTCTATGCTCGATTCTTGCTACCTTTTGAACTATGTCTATATAGTTCTGTAATGTTTTTTTATCGTCATTAGTCATAATTTTACACATCAATAATACAATAAGATAATCAATTCGTTGTCATATATTTGGAGTATCTTTAGATTGATATAATCAGTATTGATTAGTGCGGATTTTTATTTTTCTTCATTTTGTAAACAAACATCAGAATTTCTGCAACTGCTTTATACAATTCCGGCGGAATCGGTTGATTAATATCGCACATTCTAAAAAGTGCTCTTGCAACCGGCGGATTTTCAATAACCGGAACGTTATGTTCTTTAGCGATATCTATAATTTTTTTAGCAATAAGCTCTGTACCTTTAGCAATCAGCATAGGTGAATCCATTTCAACCGCTACATATTTTAGTGCGCAAGCAACATGTGTCGGATTTGTAACGACAAAATCTGCCGTCGGTACAGAATCCATTGCCCCTTGCTGTAGCATTTGCATACGGCGCTGACGTAGTGCCGCTTTTACGTTAGGGTCGCCTTCTGAGTTTTTGTATTCATCTTTTATTTCTTTAAAAGACATCTTTTGATCTTGTAAAAATTTCCATTTTGTAACCCCGTAATCGGCAGCTGCAATCACCAAAAAAGCAATACAAGCTTTGAATATGAATTCGGTTATAAGTTTTCCGAATTCTATCATGACGGAAAAATTGTTATCAACAGCCGCCAGCATTAAAATATTTTCGATATGTTCACTATAAACTGACCATCCGATATAACCCAAAATAATAACTTTTACAATATTTTTAAACAATTCAAACAGTGTTTTTATAGACATAATGTTTTTAAAATATTTTGTCGGATTTAGTTTATCCAATTTTGGCATTAATGGTGCAACTGCAATCAAGGGTCCTACTTGAATAAAATCTGCTAAAACCGCGACAAGCCAAGCAATAGCTAATATTGGCCCGATTATAAGTGCGGTTCCTTTTATTGCAATTAAAAGGATATACATGTAACCGATTTTATCAAGATGTCCGTTTGGTATTTGTTCATATAAGAGAGTAAAGACCTGTACAATTTGATCCCATATGAACGGAGCTAAACCAAATATAACAGAAAACAAAACAAGCAAAGAAACCGCCGTTGAAAAATCCTTTGATTTTACAACCTGCCCTTCTTTTCTTGCCTGTTCCAATTTTCTCGGGGTGGCATCAAATTGCTTGTCTTCATCACCCATATATTTTAACCCTTCTGATAACTATATTATATCATGAAGTATAATTATTTTCTTCCAAAAGTAATATTGAAGTTATTGGAAATTGTTGGTGATGGAATAAATATATTCCAGAACTTCTGCAAAGTAACCCAAATTTGAATTGCCGTTTAATACTAAATCAGCTTCTTTTCTGAAAGGTTTTACGTATTTTTCACCTGCATCTGCAATGTAGTTCCAATGTTTTATGGCATTTTCTTTGTCTTGATTACGTTCTTCAAC
>OMVC01000046.1 GCA_900314375.1 uncultured bacterium | reverse complement strand
AAAATCCCGTCGGTTTTATTTAATTGAAAATTATTTTTCTTCTTGCTTACTGTTCATCAATTTGTTTGCCATATCCAAATCTTCATTAGCAGAATCAAATTCGCCCATATCAAGTTTTATGCACGCTCTCATTGAATATGCTGCACTATCATTGGGATCAATCTCGATTGCTTTATTGATATCCACCATTGCACCTTCGTTATCACCCAATTCCGATTTGATAATTCCACGCAAAATATAAGCTTTTGAATTCTTTTCATCAAATGTAATAGATTTATTTAAATCGGCTAAAGCCGCTTGTTTGTTGCCTGTCGAATTTTCAATGGAGCCGCGCCAATAATATAAAAATGCTTCTTGAGGGTATTTTTGCAAAGCTGCATTACATTTTGTCAAAGCAATTTGATATTTTTGCGCATTTACCAAAGAACCGATTTCAGAAATTACCTTGTCTTTTCCGACTTCTGCCGCATATAAAACATTACAACTCAAAGCCAATATCAAACCTAACGTAAATAATATTTTTTTCATAATCGGTCACCCTCCAACCTAACTCCGAATTAATTATAACACATCAGCTTTTTAAATACCATGTTTCATTACATTTTATTGCAACAGGGTACTATTTATAGTAACATATTTATATAAAGATTAGCAAAGGAAGGTTATTTATGTCTATAAAGAAGGTTTTGCACTATGGAACACCATCATTGAGAGAACCGTCAAAAGAGGTTCATAAAGTATCACGCAAAATCACGGATTTGGTACAAGATTTGTTTGACACTATGTATGCTCAAAACGGCGTAGGGCTGGCAGCTCCGCAAATCGGCGTTAATTTAAGAGTTTTTGTTATTGATGCTTCTACAAAAGAAGAACCGTTAGACCCTATGGTGTTTATAAACCCTAAAATAATTAAAAAAAGCGGTGCAATAAAAAGTAACGAAGGGTGTTTAAGTTTTCCTGAAGCCTACACAGACGTTGTCAGATACAAAGATATTATGGTAAAGGCAACAAACGAACACGGAAAACCTTTTGTTATGGAAGTTAAAGGCGGAAACCTTTTAGCTCGCGCTATTCAGCATGAAAACGACCACCTTGACGGCATTTTGTTTATTGACCACTGCCTAAACAGGTTTGAAGCGGAAGAAGTATTGAAAAAATACAATTTGCCAAGCATAGACCCTGATAAACTTATTGATGAAGAGGAAATGAAATCTCAATTATGATAAAAATTGTATTTTTCGGAACACCTGATATCGGCTTAAAATCATTGGATTATTTGAACAATTCAGATAATATAGAGGTTCTTGCGGTTGTAACTCAACCTGACAAACCGGCAGGCAGAGGACACAAATTGCAAGCATCACCCATAAAAAAATATGCGCTTGAACATAATATTCCCGTATTTCAACCGAAATCAATAAGAAAAGAACCTGATATTCAAGAAGAATTAAAAAAATTAGAGCCTGATTTCTTTGTAACTTTTGCTTTCGGACAAATTTTATCACAAGAAGTTTTAGATATTCCGAAATATGAAACAATAAATCTTCATGCTTCATTGTTGCCAAAATACAGAGGTGCAAACCCTATTCAAAGAGCAATAATTAATGGCGATAAAGAAACGGGGATTTGCACAATGATAACTGAATTAGGGCTTGATTGCGGTGATATCTGCCAAAAACTTGTCATCCCGATATCAGACAGTATGAATTGCGAACAATTGTGGGAAGAAATCGGGGAAAAATCGCCTCAAATGATTGAACAAACACTTATCGAATTAAAAAACGGCACTTTAAAACCTGAAAAACAATGTGAAAATGGAGTTTGCATGGCTCCTAAACTTACCAAAGAAGAATGTTTAATCGATTGGAACAAATCAAACAAAGATATTCATAATTTGGTTCGCGGAGTTTGCAGAAGCCCGAGTGCATATTTTATATTGAACGAAAAAATAATAAAAGTTATAGAAAGTTTGCCGATTGAAGGTTCAGGTAAAACAGGCGAAATAGTTTCACATTCCAAAAACGGAGTTGACATTGCGTGCTCTGACGGGCTTTTAAGACTTTTAAAAGTAAAGCCTGAAGGCAAAGGCGAGATGCTTGCTTCTGATTGGTATAACGGTGTGAAAAAGGGGTAAATGTGACTGACAAAGTTGCTTAACTTTAATTTTTTATCGAAAGGGGTAAATGTAGCTATTAAAGTTGCGTCCCCCTCGGAACATTTTATTGAAAGGGGTAGAGAATTTGATTACAAAAGGTATTCGCGGAGCAATAACAGTTGATGACAATTCAAAAGAAGCACTAAAGCAAGCGACTTTAGAATTATTGACAGAGCTTGTAAAAACAAATCATATTGATAAGGAAAAAATTTCTCATGTAATTTTTACAACAACATCTGATTTGAATGCTGACTTCCCCGCAAAATATGCCAGAATTGACTTTGGTTGGAATAAAGTTGCTATGATGTGTTTTCATGAACTTGATGTCCCTAATTCTTTAAAAATGTGTTTGCGGGTTCTGGTTGTTTATAATTGCGAAAATGATTTTGAACCGCAGTTTGTATATTTGAAAGGCGCAAAAGATTTAAGAAAATAAAATGAATATAGTCGAATTTATAAAAGGTGAATTGAAAGGATGGGGAAAAATTGAGCGAATAATTTTTCCTGCAGAAATTATATTAATCGCTCTTATCTCAATCTATATGAAAGATAAAACAGTTGCTTTAATCTCTGCTATTTGCGGAATTTGCGCAACTATAACCGCAGGCAAAGGCAAAATTTCTTGCTATATGTTCGGTATGATTTCAAACATTTGCTATTCATATATCTCATTTAAAAACGGTTTTTGGGGGAATTTATGCTTGAACATGCTCTATTATTTCCCTATGCAGTTTGTCGGAATTGCGAAATGGAAAAACCACATGAAACAAGATACAAAAGTAATTTATAAAACAAGATTATCCGATACAGAACGAATAATATATTTATTATGCGCATTGGTTTTATCAGCTGTCGGATACTTTATTTTATTAAAATATAACGACAAAAATCCGCTGATAGATTCAACCACAACCGTATTATCAATAATTGCATTCATTTTAACCGTCAAACGCTGCATCGAGCAATGGTATGTTTGGACAATCGTAAACGCCTTATGCACCGTAATGTGGATTGGCGCATATTTAAACGGTTCTCATTGTTTTGCAACTATTTTAATGTGGTTTACATATTTTGTATTGGGCTTATATTTTCTTGCCCAATGGGATAGGGAAATCAGCTCAAACTAATCCATTTTGAATTGAGGAATATATATTTTGGCATACGCATACAGATATTTATTTCCTGTTTTCTTTGAGATTTTCACTTGTCCCGGATTTGCCTGCTCAAATTGTTCTTGAGCTTTTCTGATATTTTCTCGGGTTAAAGGTATTCCTTGTTTTTTCAATTCTTCACGAATCAATGTAATATACCCTTTACCTTTAGGCACTGTGAAATTAGGTTTATTTGCAGGTGCGCTCGGGTTTTGAGAGGATTCCGGCCCTTGTGCTTGCTGACCGCTCTGGGCTGCTGCCTGCACTCCTGCTTGATTTATAGGAGTTACTGTTAAACTTAAAGCTGCCATTTCAAAATCTTTTCTTGGCATTGTAATATATGTATCCGGACTCCAAGGATTTGATAAAGTTACGGTATCAGCTGTAACTTTAAGAACCGTCAAAGCATGCCCGCCGCCTTTTATACAATGTCCGTTTACTTCCTGAGTAGATACGCGAATCCCGACAGTTGCCGCAAAATTATCTATCTTACCATCTGCCGAATCCTGTTCAAGTTCATTTAGCAATTTTGTAATACGCGCACTTGCGTCTTTTTCTTCTTGAGTAGAAGGTGCGGCTTTTGTTTGTCCGTCAATAATATTACCGTTTTCGTCCGTCAAGTGCATATTCAAGTCAGAGTCTACATAACAAACAGGAGTATTCTTTGCACTATAAACCTCACTTGGTATCGCTGTCATTGCATACATAGCATCTGCCGGTTGACCATTACTCAAATAATCACCTTGAGCTATACATTTTGAATCAAATGTGCCAAAACCTTGCAGTGCAAATGTAGCAGGAATATTATTAGCTTGACGTGTTTTAAATATGTCTTTTCTGTATTTTTCAAAAGCGACTTCTAAAAGCAATACGTCTTTATCACCTGCAGAATACCTTATTCCGGCTTTCTTTGCAGCCTCTTTCAATTCTGCTTCCGTAATGGAATATGAATCTTGAAAATATATCTTGCTTTCATCAACTTTTATACCATTAGCTTTTAATAAAGCTTCTCTGGTTTTTGATGCCCCCGGAAATGATATGGTATATACATTATTGCCGTTTGAATCTTTTTCTATTTTTAAATTCTGCTGTAATAATTTGTGCCCGTCTTCTGATTCTGCTAATGAGTTTATGGCACTTAAGAAGTAGCAATCACCTCTACCGATTTGATTGGATATTTCAAAATTTCCGTCAACGGTAGAAAAATCATAACTTTTTATAAGTTTACCGTCTTTATCATAAACCTCACGCCCGATTAGTATTCCGTTATCATCAAATTTATTGATTGTTTTCTGTTTTATTGTAATACCATCTTCTTCATATTCTGTTCTTTGAGAAGGTAAATCCACACGATTATTAATATTTGCGCCTTCATAGTGATCTTCTATTTTAGCTCCCCGTTTATAGAATACTTTGTCTTGCGCAACTATAGTTTTTCCGTCTTGTGCATATTGAATAGTTGAATCGCTCGGTTTGCCGGTAGAATCAACATTATGCATTACAACTTGAGCTTTATTACCGTTTTCATGATATGTGTAATCAATTGTCCTTAAAACTTGTTCTTTACGAACTTTCATTTTGCCGTCAGAATCCTTGTAGAATACTAATTTTTGCTCTGCAGTTTCCTGACGTGATATTTTTCCGTTTTCGTTATAAAGTATGGTAACTGTTTTGCCATTAATATTTCCGGAACCTTCTTTTCTAACAGTTTTTGTCACTTTACCATCAGAATTGTATTCATTTTCAACTGAATAATTATGCTGCTCCGGAATTGTTGTTCCGTTTGGTAATTGAAATACTTTTGGACCGGTCACAATTCCTTCTTTTTTGGTCATTAAACCTTGTTCATTATATGTATATGTTTCTTTGGTTGTTTTTGTACCTTTTGAATCTTTTACAACCACCTCAGAGGTTTTCTTTTTGTTATCTTCGTATGTATATTTTGCAACAGATGTTGAAACAACCTTACCCGATTTATCTGTCATTGTAGTATTAATTGTTACAGGCTGCCCGTTTTCATTGCTGGTATATTCGGAAGTAATTGTTCCGACAGAATTTGTTGTAACCCTTTTAGCTAAAATTCCGCCTTTATTATATGTTAGTGTTTCGGAATATGGATTGCCCTGTTTGTCTTTTCCTGTTTTAATAACGGTTCCGGAACCGTCAGCATTAAAAGTGCTTGTTATTTTATTTCCTGATTCATCTTCTTGCGTTGTTGTAGTAGAACCGGTTGTTTGGCGCTCTAACACTGTTTTAAATTGCTTTAATGTTTTATCAGCTTCAGGTGTTCCGGCAGTCAAACCGAAAATTTGGAGGATTTCATTATCATCAAGTGTTTTATCAGCTCCTGCATAATCATTTATAACTTTTTTAAATATAGCAACTTCTTCTTTATCTAATTTATGGTCTTTGCGAATATTAAAATGCCCCATAGCATCCTTTACATCGGCAGTTATGGTCATATCTTCCGAAAAAACACTTAATTTGACTTCTTTTTTCTCGCCATTATTATCTGTATAAGTAATTTTCTTATTATCGTATTGGCGAGATAATTTATCAATTTTGTTTAAATCTGTCATTCTATTCTCCTATTTCTTTTACACTAAATAAGATATCGACAAATCAACAACAAAACTTTAAAAAAAATTCATAAATATTTACATATAAATATTTATGAAAAATCTTTTGTATATTTGATAAAATTATTTATATTTAATATAGTTAAAAAGCGAGAAATTTGTCATTCCAAATTTATTTCAGAATCTTAAATTTCTCGCTTTTATTATACTTTACCCTCTTTTGTTTTTAGCAGAGAGAAAAATATTTTTACACTTTAGCGGCTTTTTTACATTCGATAACTGCTTGAGCTGCCGCAAGTCTTGCTTGAGGAACTCTGTATGGTGAACAAGATACGTAATTCAATCCGATTTTGTGAGCATATTTTACAGAATCAGGATCGCCGCCGTGTTCACCGCAGATACCGCCAACCAATGAAGAATTAACTTCTCTGCCTTCGTTGATTGACATTTCAATCAATCTGCCTACACCGTTGAAATCAAGAGTTACAAACGGGTTCCAAGGTAAAATCTTTTGTTCTACATAGTTTTTCAAGAATTTACCTTCAGCATCATCTCTTGAATAGCCAAATGTCATTTGAGTCAAGTCATTTGTACCGTAAGAGAAGAATTCGGCTTC
>OMVC01000054.1 GCA_900314375.1 uncultured bacterium | reverse complement strand
TATGACATCAAGAGATAACGTAAGAAATTTTTGTATAATTGCCCACATAGATCACGGAAAATCAACACTTGCCGACAGGTTATTAGAAAAAACCGAAACTGTTTCCAAACGTGATATGCAGGAACAACTGCTTGATTCTATGGATATTGAGCGCGAACGCGGTATTACTATTAAACTTAACGCAGCAAGGATGAATTATAAAGCACATGACGGCAAGAATTACGAACTTAATCTTATAGACACCCCCGGACACGTCGATTTTTCTTATGAAGTTTCCCGCTCATTAGCAGCATGCGAAGGTGCTTTGTTAATCGTTGATGCAACCCAAGGGGTTGAGGCTCAAACATTGGCTAATGTTTATCTTGCGATTGAACAGAATTTGGAAATTATTCCCGTTATAAACAAAATCGACCTGCCGTCTGCAGATGTTGAAAAAGTTAAACAGGAAATTGAAGAAATTTTAGGACTTGATACATCAATAGCAATTCCTGTCAGCGCCAAAACAGGTGAAGGCATTGAAGATGTGTTGGAAGCTGTTGTAAATTACATACCGGCACCTGAAGATAATTCAGACAAACCGCTGCGCGCATTGATTTTTGACAGCGTATATGACCAATATTTAGGTACGGTCTGTTATTTTAAAGTCATTGACGGCTCAATTTCAACAGGACAAAAAGTAAAATTTATGGCAACAGGAAAAGAATGTGAAGTTGTCGAATTGGGTTATCAAAACCCACAAAGAGTTCCCGTACAAAAACTAACCTGCGGAGATGTAGGATATTTTGCAGGTTCAATAAAAGAATTAACCCGTTTTGTCGGCGATACTCTGACTTCTGTTGATGTGCCCGCTCTAGAACCGCTACCGGGGTATAAAGAAGCTTTGCCGATGGTGTTTTCAGGGCTTTATCCTGTTGATAATGAGGATTATGCCGATTTAAAAGAGGCTTTGGAAAAATTAAAACTTAACGACAGTTCCATAACTTTTGAACCTGAAACTTCAAGTGCTTTAGGGTTTGGATTCAGATGCGGTTTCTTGGGAATGTTACATATGGAAATTATCCAAGAACGTTTGGAAAGAGAATATGATCTGTCACTTATCACTACGGCGCCGTCAGTTGTTTATAAAGTTCACAAAACAAACGGAGAAGTCGTAGATATCGACAACCCGTCCAATTTGCCTGATGCGCAATATAGAGATTTTATAGAAGAACCTTATGTAAAAGTTCAAATTCTGACACCTAATGATTATGTCGGAACTTTAATGGATTTAGCACAAACAAAACGCGGGATATTTATTAATATGACATATTTGGATAAAGTTCGCGTCGATTTATCTTATGAAATTCCTTTAAGCGAAGTTATAACAGACTTTTATGACCAGCTAAAATCGCGTACAAAAGGATATGCAAGTATGGATTATGAATTTTGCGGATACAAACGTTCTAATCTTGTGAAACTTGATGTTATGTTGTCAGGCGAAGTTGTGGATGCTCTGTCCGTAATCTGCCACACAGACAGCGCATACTATATCGGTCAAAAACTTACCGTAAAATTAAAAGAAATTATTCCTAAACAACTGTTTGAAGTTCCTATTCAGGCTGCAGTCGGCGGAAGAATTATTGCAAGAACAAATATTAAAGCTATGCGCAAAAACGTACTCGCAAAGTGTTACGGCGGCGATATTACCCGTAAACGCAAACTTCTGGAAAAACAAAAACGCGGTAAAAAACGTATGAAATCCGTCGGAAGCGTAGAAATTCCGCAAGAAGCATTCATGGCAATCTTAAGCCTTGAAGAAGAATAAATTATATTTTGCTAACGCTCACTTTTTACATCCAAATTATAATCGGCTATGCCAACTGAAGGCTCTTTTTCTGCCCAACAGGTTGAAATATCGCAAACAGAAACCCCGTCCTTTTCAACAATATGAACATAACAATTATCAATATCAGTTTTATACGTTGAACAAATCAAAGTATCTCCTAAAAATGTTTCACGATTAAATCTTATATTCAGATGTTTTAATGTATATTTACTTCTGAATTCATCGTTCGCAGTCATTTCCGCTAAATTGATATAACTTTTATTGTTAACATGATTATTAAAATCCAAATCCGATAAATTATTTATATGTTTAATTTCACTTACCTTATCTTTTACTTCAGGCAATAAAAATTTCTTATGCTCACCCAATGTATATTCATCACAAACATTAAACCGTTCAGCAACAATATCTGTTTTGGCAGGACGTTTTGACTCTTTATCAATTATAAACCAAAGCGCATTACCTTTTGCAAAAGGTATGTTTTTATACGTTATTTCATAATCGGTATAAATTTTTAGTTTTGTAATCTCTGAAATCCATATATTTATCCCGATTTCTTCCGACCAAAACGGTAAATTATCAATAAAATCAATATTAAATTCGGATACTATCCAATATTGATTTGTTGCAAACAAATCATAAGCAGCCATTTTTTTAGTAGCACAAAATCTGGCAAAAGCGTCCTGTAAATACATTATTGCCGATATAGGGCGTAATCTGTATCCACACAAATCCATATTATCAAGTATTACATTGTATCTTTTTGTATATTTATCCATTTTTACTTATATACAACTAAACCACAAAAAATATCACCAAACAACATATATTAATATGTTTTATACTATAAAAAAACACACAAAAATTCGTAGAGTTTACTTTAATCAAGCGATTTTTCCATAGCGGATCGATGCTTAATTTCTTGTGGTTTTGCAATTTTATCTTTAATTTTTACACCAAGCATAGTTCCCAGTCCGGCACCCGCAGCAAGAGCAAAATAAGTTAACCATGCTATTTTGTTAAATTTGCTCATCGTTTTAAATGCTTTAACATCCAATACTGATTTAGCCATTTTTGCAGCATTAAAACTTGCAAGACCTTCTTCCATCAACATAGGAACAAAACCTAAAAATGTTAATTTCCCTGCATTAGATTTGATAAAAGATGTTACTTTATCATAGATTCCTTTTGGTTCTTCTCCATCAGCTTTTGCACGTTTTGAAAGCGCGATTAGCGATACGAGAGAACCGGCCAATAAGAATGGAGTTCTCATTTTTTGTAACGCTTTACCATATTTTGACATATTTTTGTTTATTGCATGTCCCATTTCATGGAAAGTTGCATACCCCATTTTCTCTTTACTAACAACAATACTGTTTGACTTAGGTTCAAAAAAAGCATTGCATCCCATAAAAGCTGGGCCAACTACCGTAATTTCGTTGATTTTTTTTATAATATTTTTTAACATAGGGTATTTGTCTAAAGATTTAAGGCTATTATTCATTATATTATCTACAATCGGCCGTGATGCATCTACTGCATCGATGATTTTTACACCCTTATCTGCTAATCCTGAAGTAATTAATACTCTATCTGCCGCCTCACTATAAATAGGGTTTTGAGGTATTTTTTTAATCATTTTAAAAAATGGTAAACCCGCAGCAGCATTTAAACCTATAGCCATTCCGTCTGCAACAACACTGCCTGCAGCATAACCAAGATATTGTTTCCCGAGTCCGGGTTTTTTGTATTGTCTGCCATCGTCTGTCGTAATTACGTTTCTTGGCTCTACACGACTTAAAGTCATATTTTAAACCTCATATTACATATACACTACTATATTTGTAATAAAACAAGTCTTGTAAAAATATTGCTAGCTTCCGTTATATTTGTAACATAATATTAATTTGGGTGTTAATTTACCGGAGGGGGGGACTTTGCCTGAACGTTGGCGAGGGTATGAAATCTGAGCCATACAGTGAAGGTATGCGGATTTATCTGCAGAACCAATGAATTTTTCGCAACAAGAAAAATTCATGTTCAAGCACACTTGACATAATAAAAAAAGAATTAGGCTTCTTGCCTTAATTCTTTTTTTTAAATGCCGGAGGGGGACTTTGCCTGAACGTTGGCGAGGGTATGAAACCCGAGCCATACAGTGAAGGTATGCAGATTTATCTGCAGAACCAATGAATTTTTCGCAACAAGAAAAATTCATGTTCAATCACGCTTGACATAATAAAAAAAGAATTAGGCTTCATGCCTTAATTCTTTTTTTAAATGCCGGAGGGGGGACTTGAACCCCCACGGATTGCTCCATACGCACCTGAAACGCACGTGTCTACCATTCCACCACTTCGGCATACAATTATTATATTATAATTTATACAATTATTTCAACCTCCGTGGCGGATGTTGTGTCTAGCACAACCCTCTCTTGTCCTCTCCCGAATTTCATAATTTCGCAAGCTCAATTTGAAATTCTTCCCTCTCCGCTTTCCGCATACGCTTTCCGGAGAGGGGAAAGCATTTGCTTTGCTGCGGCAGAGTACCACTTCGGCATACAACTATTATATTATAAAATTTTTTTTAGTGAAATTGAAATATGATTACAAAATATTAAGTTTAATCAAATATTTTCAACTCCCAAAACCCAAATATATCAATAGTTTTATATATCTTTACAAAATTACTTATAGCGAAAAAAATAATTTATGATAACATGCACTCAAGAGGGAATATATTAAACATAATGGCTAAATTTCATATACTAAAATGGCTATATCGTCATTCACCGGTAAATTTTTATAGTATTACCGAAAATAGTGAAATTATCATTAAATCTATTAACAACACTTTTGTAGGCTATAAATACAATAAAATTCCGGAACAAAATCAAATAGAAAAATTGAGAAACGATATTAAACACTTTAAACGTTTATTTACCGTTACCGTTTTGGTCGCCTATGTTTTACTTATTTACGGCATTATTTTCCCAAATTATGATTTTTTCATAAAAAACTATATTAATGCAGGACTGATAATTTTTATCGCTATTTGTTTAATAATTGTTCTTGCTTTCTGTAATTCCAAAATCTTTGAAAAATATTTAAAAAGAAATTTTGGCGAATTTGAAAAAACACATTTTCCTTCTTCTAACTCTATTGAAAGTCAATCTTATAAAGATTTTAAATTGGAATTGGTTAAAATATTTGTGCTTATATTAATTATTTGCGGTGCATATATCTGGATAGGTTCGCCTTATGAAACCTCTGTTGAACTGATTAACAAAGGAAAATATGATGATGCAATAAAAATGACAACAATTTGGTCAAAAATTATTCCTCGTGAAGCAAGATGGTACTCCTTGAGAGGGTATGCAAAATATTGTATTGCCGATTTTGAAGGGGCTATTGCAGATTATGACAAAGCTTATTTGCTTGAAGATGATGAATTCAAAACAATGAATTTTGATAATAAAATTTTTATAAAATATTCTATGAAAGATTATTCTTCTGCTTTAAAAGATTTTGATACCGAAATAGAAAAAACTGATGATGAATATGAAAAAGATCAGCTGTTATGGGATAAAGCTCAATTTCTATACAATATAAATCAGTACAAACAAGCATTGGAAATATATAATCAATTAATTATTAATGCAGAAAATGATAGCGTTTATCTTTTAAAAAGCCGATTATATTATGAAAGAGCACAAGTTTATCAAGCGCTCGACAAATCAAAAGAAGCACAACAAGATATAGATACCGCTCAAGAATTAAACCTGTCCGAAACTTTCCAAAATCCTATTCCAAAGCCGACATTATTACTCGATGATATTTAATTCTTAAATATTGCCCGTCGAGCTGTTTCGGTCATCTTCTAACTGTTTAATATCAATATTTCCGTCATCATCGGAGGCGTAATCATTTAATGTAGAACGATTTGTATCAATTTCTACGTTTACTTCCGCATCAACTATTTCTACATCATTTTTGTCAAATTCTTTCGTCTTGCCGTCTTCCATTTTGACAGAAACTTTTCCGCTCAAAAATTGAAGGTTACAAACTTTTCCCAATCCGTCGGTTGTCATAACTGACGAACCGATAGGAGGCATGCCTTTTGCGGCTTCTATATAGTTTGAATATTCATAATTCAAGCAACACAATAATCTTCCGCAAGTTCCCGAAATTTTCCCCGGAGCAATCGGCATCCCTTGGTCTTTTGCAAGTTTTATATTTATTGTAGGGAATTTTTTCAAACATCTTCCGCAGCAGAACGGTTGCCCGCAAATTCCGACACCATCCAATATTGAGGTTTCATCACGAACTCCGATATGTCGTAAATCAATTCGAACTCTCGGAAATGTTTGAGTTAAATCTTTTAATAACGCTCTGAAATCTACCCTTTCAGGTGCGGTATAATAAAATGTTATTTTCCTTCTGTCGAATGTTATTCGACATTGAACCAAATTCATTACAAGATTATGCTGTTTTACAAGCGCCTGACATTTGAAAAATGCGCTGACTTCTTCTTTTTTTATATCGTCTAAAGTTTGCAAATCTCTTTGAGTCATTATTTTTAATAATGGAAGCGGTGCAGGTTTTTGTTCTGATTTATTCCATATTTCTTCTATTTGAGAATTTACGACAAATACTTTTAGTGCTTCTTCCCCTTTTTCTGTACGCACAATAACCATTTGCCCATCAGACAAATTTACATCAGCGGAAACATCTAACGGATAAAATGTATTTTTTAAATATCTTACTGCATATTTCATACGTATCTTTCTTCTTCTTTAAGTTTTCTGTTCATTAATTTTGATAATAATTCTTGCGGTGTAATATC
>OMVC01000018.1 GCA_900314375.1 uncultured bacterium | reverse complement strand
GATGGGCAGGAGTTTCTTTGCTCCACGTTTCTTTGCGGTCAAAGAAATGTGGAAATAATAAATTATTCATACCTTACCCCAACCCTTTCCTAATCCTTAGGTGAGGGTGAGTATGTTCCTATAGTGTTATTTATGTGCGCAAAATCGCGAAACTTACCACATATAGCATAACAATAACAATTTTTATTAATGCTTATTTAAAATATAGCCACATGTATAATTGTTTCTTATCTGTTTATCTCGTTTAATAATAGTGTAATTAAAATCTTTTTCATACTTCCAGCTATTCTTAATTCCAAAGAGGACTTTAAAATTAGTCCTCATTTTTTTTGGCTAAAACAGCTTAAAAAATATTCCACACTATTTTGCTACTCTTTATATTTATTTGTTATTTACAGTTAAAAGAATGTCAGCCAATTTTCCTCCGCCATTGTTTTTGAAACGGATTTCAGTATGTTTTTGCTCTTTTGGTTTACAATCATCTTTTTGATAATTGTAAATAAATTTCATAAATTCCTTACTGTACATAACACTCCTTAACTACACATGGCTAATGTATTAACTTCACACATATATTATAAAACATATAAAATCAAATTTTTGCACGATTTTAACAAATTGTTACAAAGTTAGTAGTAAAAAAATTATCCGATTGAATAAGTAAAATTTCTAATGTTTAAAAAATTCCTAAAAGTACATAATTTGGTATAAGTTTGTTTTTTAAATTAGTCATAATTTACAAAACAACATTCATATAAACAAGGAGGTTTAAATGTCAATTAAAAAACTTACTGTGGCAGCTGCGGTTGCTGTTGGAATAGCAACTTGTTCCTTGACTTCTGCAATGGCAGCCTGCCCTTGTACACAAAATGATGCTTTACCGGTAGTTACCGGCCCTTCAGATTGTGCCAAACCGGTTTGTCCGAAATGTAACAAATCTGATTGCGGATGCAAGAAAAAAAGAGGCTGCCCTGTCAAAAGTGCGCCTTGCAACGATGATTTAGGCTGTGCAAAACCGGCAGTTCCGTCAACCGCACTTTGCCCGCAAACAGGCAAACCTGATAGTTCACAGATGAAACAGGTTTACGGTTATCCACAAGCCATTTACGGTACTAACAATTATGTCGGAGAAATTGGTAACTCAATTTTTTCTACAGAAACCGCAATGAGAGGTTGTCCGGCTTCGCGTATGTCATCTGCTATTGATGGAACAATAATTTCATCCCAAGGTCAAATAACAGGTGCTGCCGCTTCGGCACAAATGCCGTGCTTAAATGAACTGCCGCAATGTAATAACGGCGTAAACGTAGATAGAGATAAAGTAAAAGGTTGTCCGATAGATTTTCAATCTTCAAATTCTATAAACGCAGTAAAAAAATCACTAGTTCCATACACTATTAAAGAAAATATAACAGGTGCTGCCGCTCAGCCTGCGTTGAGTTCAGGCGGATGTATGTTCCCTGATGTTCCGCAAGGATATTGGGCTGCATGCGGTATTGATAAATTAGCCATTAATGATGTTGTTGTAGGCTACCCAGACGGTATGTTTAAACCTAATAAAAACATTTCTCGTGCAGAATTTGCAACAATGTTAGTTAAAGGCTTTAATATGAATGCACATGGTGCAACAACATCAAGATTTTCTGATGTATCACGCGATAATTGGGCTAATGCGGCAATCGCAAAAGCCGTTGATGAGGACCTTTTAAGAGGTTATCCTAACCATACATTCAAGCCTAAAAATAACGTAACTCGTGTTGAAGCATTAACTTCAATCTCTAAAGGTATGACATGTAATATTGATGCCAATAAGGCTGATGAAATCTTAAGCCGTTATGCAGACGGAAATCAGGTTCCTAATTGGGCAAGAATTCCTGTTGCAAAATCTTTAGAAAACGGAGTATTAAACAATTCTCCAAATCCTAATTTGATTATGCCAAACAGAGATGCAACAAGAGCAGAAATCGCCTCTATGATGCAAACTGCAAGGGTTGCTTTAGGATACGACACAAACCCTGCAACAGCAAATGCTGCTTGTCCTGCTTGTCCTATCGAAAAACAGGCATTAATTGAACAGGAAGAAATTGTTAAAATTCCTACTTTGAAATTATCTATGATAGACCAATTAACGGCAAAATCATCTCACGTCGGACAGTACTTCAGGGCAAACACCCTTGAACCGGTTACAATTAACGGTGTAAAATATCCTTGCGGCTCTACCGTCACAGGTCAGGTCGTAGAGGTAATAAGACCTTCAGGATGTGATAAAGGCGCATTAAAATTAGCATTTACAAGTATATCTAACGGTAAATGTAAAGCAAAATTGCCTAAACAAATTCTTCAAGCAGAAGTTAACAGACAAAAAAATGTTAACCCTGTTGCAAGATTAGTTGAAATGCCATTCACCTGGGCGGGTTCGTTAATCGGTATCGTAGGACGTACGGCAGGAGGAATTTTGACAAATGTCGGTAACGCGGCTGAAAATGTTACAAATAACGCAGGCTATATGCTAGGTCATACTTTCCAAGGTCAATTCGGTGCTGCTGCAAGAAACTTGGGTGACGGATTGTATCAAACAGTCAAGGCTCCTATTGATGTTACTCGTACTGCAGTATCCGGAACAATGGGCTTATTCCAAACAACAGGGGACGAATTTGCATATCTTGTTGACCCGAGAGGTTACAAAATATCCGCAGTTAACCCAAGAGAACATATTACTATCGCTTTCGGATGTAATGAATAAAAATTCTTTTCGAATGAAAAGGCAATTTCTTTAATAGAAATTGCCTTTTTGTGTTGCAAAGTAAAAAAGAATCTGTTAATATATAAATATATTGAAAAATATATAAATTTATGAGACTTATTCATACTCAATATTTTATACATTAAAATTAATGTAACTGCTCAATATATTTTGAGCAGTTTTTTTATGTGTTAAAATACTAATATGAGGCATTTTTTAGCATTACTATTACTGTTTATAAATATATTTTGCGGGTACATAAACCCCGTTTACTCTAATGCAATTACTGCTCATAATGCTTTGGTTATACAATCTTCGACCGAAAAATCGCATCACAAAACTGAGATATATAATTATGTTAATAATGAGCATGCACTCTTAAGAAAAAATAATGACAGTGAAATATATACATCAGCAATCAGAGAAATAGGCGGGAGCGGAGAAAACGGTTTAATAAACTGTACTTTGAAATATGCAAAGCTCTATATAGGCTTCAATTATGAAATTGCAGATGTGTATAATAATATATCTTCCCATTTAGAACACGAAATTTGTACGCGCGCACCATAGTGCTTGATAATTAGTATTATATAAATTTGTACAAATGGAGAAAATAAATAATGAATCAAGAACTGTTTAAAGACGGTTGTCTTATTATGCTTATCGGTATGGGTTCGGTGTTTATATTTATTCAACTCATGGTTTGGTTTATGCAAATTAACACCAAAATCATAGAGTTTATAAATAAAAAGTTTCCGGAACCGATTGAAGATGACCAATATAATATAAAAAAAGATAAATTACAGGATGGTGAAGCAATAGCATTAGCAATAGCTTGCGCTATCCGCGAAAGAAAACAATTGAGAGGATAATAAAATGGAAAATAATAATAAAAATAAAATAAATTTTGAAGTACTCGGACCTATATTATTTTTGATAATTGCCGTAATATTAATGGCTGTCGGGTCACATTTTATGGGTAATTAATCAATATACAAATTAGACGGGCGCATTTCTGAATATCAGAAATGCGCCCGTTTTT
>OMVC01000113.1 GCA_900314375.1 uncultured bacterium | reverse complement strand
CAGATACATCTTCCGTGCAAGCTTCTCTTATAACCTTGTATAACAAGTCCTGATCCCTGTAAATTAAACTTGGTGCATCAAGTGTTTCAGAAGATGTAATAATATTATTCCATTTCTCTAAAAGAATTTCCAAATCTTCCTGTATATCAGCTTCGGATTGACCTTCTGCTTCTGTTCTTATGATTACGCCAACGCCTACAGGCTTAATTAAATTTACAATAGCTTTAAGTCTTGCGCGTTCTTTTGAATTCTCGATTTTTTTACTAACGCTTACTCCCGGTTCATAAGGCATTAATACTAAAAATCTCCCGGGCAGACTGATTTCTGTTGTTACTCTCGGACCTTTATGGCCTGTAGGTTCTTTTACAACTTGAACAACTAATTTTTGTTTCGGGGAAAGTTTGTCTTTTAATGAACCTTTGCCCATAACGTCTTCTGCATGTAAAAAACCCATTTTATCGGTTCCGACGTTTACAAATGCTGCGTCAATACTTGGCAAAATATTGTCAACCGTCGACATATAAACATCACCCAACAAAACGTCTCCTCTTTGGATAAAGAAATCAGTTACTTTTTTGTTTTCAAGTAATGCCGCAATATTGTCACGTTCAGCTATGACAATCTTTTTTTCGATTGTTTGATTTTCGTTTCTGTTTCTGTTGTTACTCATAAATCTTCCTCTTATAACTCGTGAAGTTCTTCCGTCAAAAATTTTATACGGGTAATTTCAAATATTACATCCGGTGCAATTAAGTTCATAAGTGCATCAGCTCTCAACGGAGGAACATTTGTACTCTTTCCTGTTCTTAATGTTATGAATAAATTACCGCCTTCAAACCAGTATTCTCCGATTGATTTTGCGTAATTTATTGTTTTAGTTAAACCTTTTTTAGTTTTTTTACCGATTAATATTTCATCGGAATTCAAAACTTCAATAGTATTATATACGAATTTATCAAAATCGTAAACACTTTCGTCAAAAATCTTTACTTTATACTGCGCCCAGTAAACAGTATCATCAATTGACGGGGCTGATTTATCGATTTGCTCCACACTGATTATTTGCGATTCTTTCGGCATAACTTTTGAAAGTTCATTTTTTATAAATTCGCAATCTGAATTTTCCCACAAATTTATGTCTATAAGTTCTGTTAAACTTTCGCAAAATAACGGAAGCGCAACGCCCATTGAAATTTTCATTGTCGGGTTGTAGCCGTATGAAAAAGCAGGTTTTAAACTTGTTCTTGATATTGCCTTGAAAAATGTATTTTGCCAATCAAGATGTGAAAAATACCTCAATATCCCTGTTTTGGTTAGTTTAATTCTGTATCTGTAAGTAGGCTTTATATCTTTTTGGTTAATATCTTCGATATGTCGTTTTTCCTGTTTTGACAAAATTTGAGCTTCGTTTGAAGCTATATAAGGTTTTGCCAATACTTTATGTGTCCCTAAATTCTTGCAAACACCGCAATTTACACATTTTGTTTCACAGGTCGGAGTGTATACAAAATCTGAATCTTTATATTTGTTTAAGGCAATATTGTATTCTTCCGCAAGCCATTTTTTATCAATGCCGATATTTATAAAATCCCAAGGGAGCGGTAAATTTGTTTCATATTTTTTTTGTGCCAGAGCTTCAAGATTGATGCCAAGTTCCTGTGCGGTTTCATTCCATAACTTCCAGCTGAAATGTTCCCCCCATGATGCAAGATAAACCCCTTTTTTATAAAGAGCTTCAATAAATTTGCATAAAGATTCGTCTCCGCGAGTTAAAACTGCTTCCAAAAGCGATAAAAATTTGTCACTGTAATTAATTTTAACCCCTTTAATTCTTTTTACGCGCTCCATTAAGTAATCAATATGCGCTTTTACTTCGTCTAAATTTGCTTGAGCGCACCATTGGAACGGGGTAAAAGGTTTTGGTACAAAAATTGACAAGGTACAAGTCAAATCCAGCGAATGTTTTAGTTCTTTTTCTTTTTTTAATAATTTTGAACGATATCTGATTGTTGACAATAAGTTAGCCATTTCGTCCATATCTTCTATCGTTTCTGTCGGTAAACCGCAGATAAAATACAATTTAACGCGTGACCAGCCGTTTTCGTAAAGTGTTAAAATAGCATTCAAGATTTGTTCTTGAGAAATATTTTTCTTTATTACGTTTCTTAATCGTTGACTGCCTGCTTCGGGGGCAAGCGTCATTGTTGATTTCCTTACACTTTGAACAAGGTTTGCAAGTTCTAAATTAAAACTGTCTATCCTTTGGCTCGGTAAGGTTACCGAAATTTTCTTCTCATTGAAATCCAGTGCAAGTTCTTTAATGACTTCATTTATATTTTTGTAATCATTAGAAGACAGCGAAAGCAGTGAATATTCTTCATAGCCCGTGTTTTTAACCAAATCTTTTGCAATTGAAATTATATCTTGCGCTTCTCTTTCTCGTATCGGTAACGTTACATGTCCCGGTTGGCAAAAACGACACATTCTTCCGCATCCTCTGCGGATTTCAACAACAGCTCTGTCTTGTACTGATGATGAAAACGGAATAGGATACCCTGTTAATGCGGTATCTTTTTTTAATTGAGCAATTCGCTTTGTTACATTCCCGCCGATTGATGCACTCCATCTGCCCTCTTTATCACCGCATAAGGCTTTTATTCTTTCGTGACGCGGTAGACCTTTTGTTTTTTCAAGTATTTGGCAAACTTCTACTATTGAATCTTCGCCGTCACCTATTAAAAATACATCAATGAATTCCGACATCGGTAAAGGATTGAAAGCGCAAGGTCCGCCTGCCACAATAATAGGGTCATCATCTGTTCTGTCACAATTTTTATATGGAATTCCTGCCATTTCAAGCATTTTTAATACGGTAGGATATGCCATTTCATATTGAAGCGAAAAACCTACTGCATCAAAATCTTTTAACGTTCGCTTTGATTCTAACCCATACAAAGGATTAGGGGTAAAATCAGGTTCGGGGGCGTAAACCCTATCACACATATAATCTGGTTCTTTGTTTATTAATTCATACAAAACACGCACTCCCAAATTAGAAATGCCTATTTCATATTTGTCTGGAAATGCCATGGCAAAACGCACTTTAGCGCTGTCAAAATCTTTGTTGTGTGATAAAAATTCACCGCCTACATATTGGTATGGTTTAAAACACCTATTTAAGCTATCATTATATTTCGTAAAAAAACACATTCTTGCAGTTTAACAGTTGAATGGTTGAATAGTTTAGCTGCTTAATTTTGCATAATTCAACCGTTTCAATTATTTTCTCCATTTATACTATTTCATTTGGAAAGTATTTGTCGATTTCAATAATTGTGCCGTCAAGAGTGTTTTCATCAAAAGATTTCATAAATTTGAACAAATCATCATTTGGAACATCATATGAGTACAAGCAAATTTCTCCGTCAATTTCACGCATTACGGAAACCATATAATGACATTCACTGCGGTACTTTAACAGATAATCTTTTCTTAATTTGTTACCGTTTAAATCTTTCTTTACTTTTACATAATTAAAGCCTGCATAATACTTCACATCAGACTTTGTTTTTGATGTAAACTTGGACTTATTATGCTTTGAAAACATTGCTATAACGTTTTTATTTATTTCGTCAGACACAATATCCCCTCAAATATTATTAAACAACAATTTTCGATATTTGTCTAAATGTTAAGATATTTTCTTTAAATATTTTTGAACTTTTAATGCAACTTCCCGTCTTATATCATCAGGACATTGGCGCAAATATTCAATAGCATGGGATACTTTGATATTTTTATCGTACCATCTGCGCATAATATAATTGTACTGATCTTCAAGACTCATTTCTTTAAGTTCAACATCTTTAAGCAGGTCATCAATAATATACTCTGCGCACCTTATCTGAATTTCTTCAGGAGCTTTTTCCATATCGTTAATAACCTTACTTACGACAGCATCCGCATCATACCAGCGTTTAAACATATTCATATTAATATTCTCCTTACAATTGTTAAGAATATTAAAGCAAATTTTTACAAAAAAGTAAATTATTTTACACAAAATTACTTTATATAAGAGTAAAGGTTGTAGGTTATAGTTTTATGGACGAAAGTATCAAATATAATTTAAGAAATCCGGCATTTACCGATGATATAGGGTATTCTATGATTAACAGAATGTATCCTACATCAATTAATCCTATGTCAGGAACTATTGATAATCAACTGGGCGATGTAAAACTAAATAATGGTCAACCTGAGCAAGACAGTTATCAAAAAACAAAGCGTGATTCTGATAAAGAAATCTTTAAAAAATTATTAATTGGGGGAGCCGCAGTTGTTCTTGCAATATTTGGATTTAAGAAAGGAAAATCACTTTTATCAAAAATAAAGGGTTTGTTCAAAGGAACAAATAATATTTCCGGACAAACAGTTACAAAAAATGTCAAAGGACTAGGTGCAAAAATAGGCGCTAAGTTAAAAGGTCTTTGGACTAAAATAAAATCAGTGACTTCAAATCCGGTAAGTAAAGTAAAAAATGCATTTACAAGCGCAAAGAATTTTGTTTTAAATAATATCAAAAAATTAAAAAAATAATTTCCCCGTAATAGAAGTAATAACAGTGTGAATTTAGTAGGTAGAATAAAATATTCTACCTTTCTTTTTTTTGTGATAAAGTAATATAAAAGGGGGTTAAATATGGCTAAAGATTGCAGCTTTGATATTGTATCCGAATACGATAAGCAGGAAGTGGTAAATGCTGTTGAGCAGGTAAAAAAAGAACTTTTATCAAGGTTTGATTTCAAAAATTCCAATTCAACGGTTGAACTTGAACAAGAAAAATCAATTACTGTTACTACTGAAGATGAAATGAAATTGAGAAATATCACAGATATTATTCAATCAAAATTTTCAAAAAGAAATTTGAGCTTAAAAATTCTTGATCCGCAAAAAGTAGAAAATGCTTTAGGCGGAAACGTAAGACAGGTTTTTAATTTGAAAAAAGGTTTGTCACAAGAACTTGCCAAACAGATAACTTCTGATATTAAAAATGCTAAATTGAAAGTTCAAGCATCTATTCAAGGCGAACAAATCAGAGTTTCCGGAAAAAGCAAGGATGATTTGCAAACGGTAATTCAGCTTGTCAGGGGTAATGAAGATAAATATAATACCCCGTTGCAGTTTACAAATTACAGATAAAAAAAGGAGAGCATTAATTGCTCTCTTTTATTTAGCTAAACAATTTTCAAAGCCTGTCCAGTCAAATTCTTTTTGTTGTAATTTATCTTGCCTTAAAGCAGGATTTTGCAATTTTAAATCATCAAATTGATTTTCAAATTCTTTATTTAGTTCAAGTAGCGGAACCGCGAATTCTTCACAAATACGTTCGACTTTTGTGTCATAATTTATACCTAAAATTTTTGTTTTTGAAAGCAGTCCGATAATTATTGCATGAAACCGCATTGCGATTAAATATTCTGCTTTAGAAAGTTTTTCAATTATTTCAGAATTTGCCAAATCTGAATATATTTTGGTGTTTATTTCAGAATTTAGCATCTTTAAATTCTTTTCAAAAGTTTTGCAAACTTCTAAATCGACAGAATCCTGAAATGAATATATTTCAATATTTTTATCGGGAAAATTATTTATTGTTTCTTGCGCAAGTCTTTCGATAAAATCGTTTGTAAGTGTTTTAAAATTTCTTAATTGAACCGCTACCGTTTCGGTTTTTTCGCAATTGCCAATATTAAGTGAAAATATAGGGTCGCACAACAATTCGGAATTTATCCCCCAATTTTTAAGTAAATCATGACTTTTTTTATCGCGAACACTTACATAAGAACAACGTTTTAGTAGTGTTTTTGCCAAAAAGGCACCAAGAGAATTATTTATCGGGCCTATCCCTTGAGCAAATATAATAACTTTTTTGTTAAAAAATATTCCCAAAAATATAATAAATAAGTAATAAATTAAGCTTTTAAAACTTGTTACATCCTGTAATAAGCTGCCTCCGCCTGATATTAATACGTCAGATTTAGAGATAAAACCTGCGATATTAGTTATATCAAAGGTTTTAACGCATCGTATGTGTTTAAATTGTGATTTTGTATAATCAGGATTTGAAGATATAACAGTAACAGAGTATCTTAAAGATTGAAGTTTACTAATTATTTGATTAAGTATTGCCTCATCTCCAAAATTTTTAAATCCGAAATAGCCTGATAACACCGCACGTTTTGTCATATTATTTTAAACTTTCCAAAAGCTCTTTTGTTCTTATCGTTATCTGTTCATAAGTTTCGGCATTAGTTAAATGTCTGCCCAATCCAACGGCTAATGCGCCTGCATCAAGATAACCTTTAACATCTTTTAATTCAACATCCCCTTGCGGAATTACATTTAAAAACGGCATTGGTCTTAAAAGATTTTCTATATATTCAATTCCTCCCATAGCTGTAACAGGATAAATCTTTACAATTGGTATACGAGCCTTCCACGCATTATATGCCTCGTTTGCGGTTGATGTTCCGGCAATAAACGGTACTTGGCGATCTTTCGATATCTTTACCAAATTTTGCTGAAATATCGGTGAAGATATTATTCTTGCGCCACACTCTATTGCTGTTTGAGCTTGAATAGAAGTTATTATCCCGCCTGCACATATAATCATGTTTTTTGACAGTTCATTTATTACATTAAATACTTTAGGATTTTCTATCGTTATTTCTATAACATCAGCCCCTCCGTCATATAACGCATTAGCTATATTATATACCTCGTTAGGGTCTGAATTTCTTATAATAGGATAAATTTTATTTTGTGACAATTTGTCGATTAAATTAACATTCATAAATATTCTGCCTTTTTATAAAAAATATTATATCATAAAATTAAGACGAGGTATTTTTTTATGAAAAAGCTGAAAAATAAACTGTTTTATGTATATTCTCTGATATTTTATTTAATACTTGTTTTTATATTTGTAATATTGTCGGATTTATTTTTAAAGCCTACTGCTGACAGCTTTGCGATTTCAAATTTTGCTGCTAACAAAATGATTTCTCTTGACGTTATGGAAATAGTTATTGATGATTTTACCGACCAAAAATATTTATTCAAAACTCAAGGTAAAGATATGACGGCTGATATATTAGACTATTTTTACACTTATGCAAAACCAAAAGTTGTAGCTCTTGATATGACTTTTACTTCTGTGAATAACAATTTGTCTGCAGAAGATAAAAAATGCGTTGATATTATATCGAAGATGAATAATTTAGTATCAGGGTTTTCACCTGAATATGTTTATAATGATGAAGATGCACAGATGCTTGTTGATTTTGAAAAAAATCATGCCCTAAATGTCAAGCTTAATACCAAGTTTGGTAAATCACAATTTAACGGTGTAAAAAGTGCGTCGGATATATTAAGAAACAGTACAAAGCATTATGGTTCCGTTTATTTCGATTCGGAATTTGTATTTGATAATATAAATATTATAAGAATAAAGGATGCTTATTACCCGTCACTGGCTTTTAAAACTTATCTCTTAGCTAATAATACAAATGAAATTGTAATAAATGATGACTACATATCAGTACCAAAAACAGGATTAAAATTTAAATATAAATATGACAAAGGGATTTTCTTATCACCGATTAGATATTATCATTTTCCGTCAAAAATGGCAGGGTACGAGTCAAATTATTCTCATTGGTCAATGTCTGCATCAAGAATACTTGATACATATAAGGCATTAAAATCAGGTGTGACTCCTGAAAATTCGCCTCAGAGATATGCACCAAAAAATAATGATTTAATTGATCCTGCAATGTTTAAAGATAAAATTATATTTATCGGTACAAATATTTCAGGAGAAAATGCCGATTTATTAAGGACTCCGATACAAAATTCACATCCGGGAGTTGATATACATGCGACTGTATTTGATAATTTCCAAAATAATACTTTGCTTAATGAAACAGGGATAAATGTTACAGCCCTTTTAATTGCGCTTTTATGTATTCCTGCCTTTATTCTTATTGTAAGAACAACATTTATTCGAGGTATTTTATTCTTATTTTTGCTGGATATCCTATATTTGACTGTAGTATTTACTCTTGCGTGGAATGGAATATTAACAAGCTATTCTACTCCTTTAGTATGTCAATTCGTCACAGCAGTTTTTGGTTATACTTTTAAATTTTTATCAGAAAGTCGAAACAAAGAAAAAATTAAACAGGCTATGGGGAAATACATTTCTCAAGACGTGATGAAGAACGTTGTAAAAAACATTGATGATTTACAACTGGGCGGAAAAAGAGCTGTTGTTACCGTACTTTTTTCTGACATCAGAGGATTTACGTCTTTGAGCGAAAAGATGCCTGCAGAAGAAGTTTCAATGATATTAAACGAATATTTTGGACAAATGGAACCGATTATCACCAAATATAACGGCGTAATAAACAAATTTATCGGGGATGCTGTCATGGCAATATTCGGTGAACCTATTCAAGATATTAATCATCCTCAAAATGCCGTAAAATGCGCTTATGAAATGCTTAAAAAAGTAGAATATTTGCGTGAAAAATGGTTATTTGAAGGTAAGCCGAGAATTGAAATCGGTGTTGGTATAAATACAGGAGAGGCTTTTATCGGCAATATCGGTACTGATACGCGAATGGAATATACTGTTATTGGTGATACCGTAAATTTGGCAAGCAGAATTGAAGGTTATAACAAAGTTTATAAAACTAATTTGCTTGTCAGCAGCACTACATATAACTATATTTCCGATATTGCTGATGTAATAAAAATTAAAGAGGTGCAAATTCGCGGGAAATCAAAAAAAATGGATATTTATGAAGTCTTAAGAATTGACGGATTAAAAAAATAACAGTATTTACATTTTTTTTGAAAACTGATAGTATAATTATAGAGGTTTTTATAGCTTTATAGGAGTATAAATATGGAAAATTTAAAAGTTGCAATTGGTTGTGATCATGCAGGTTTACAGTATAAAGAAGCAATTATTGATTATCTGAAATTTCGTAATATTGAGTATGAAGATTTAGGAACATATACCCCTGAATCTTGTGATTATCCTGACATAGCAAGAAAAGTATGTGGAAAACTTATAACAAACGGAGCAGACAGAGGAATATTGGTTTGCGGTACAGGTATAGGTATGTCGATTGTTGCAAACAAAGTCCATGGTATTCGTGCTGCATTGTGCGGAGATACTTATTCCGCAAGGGTGTCTCGCGCGCATAATAACGCAAATGTTTTATGTCTTGGCTCAAGAGTTATTGGGGAGCATTTGGCTTTAGATATTGTTGATTGCTGGTTAAAAACCGGTTTTGAAGGCGGAAGACATAAAAAAAGAGTAGATATGATTGAATAAATATAAGGGAGAAGTATTTTGGAAGAAAAAAGAATTGATTCGCACAAGTTAGCATGCGTAATTGCACAATTTTTAGATGACAAATTAGCTAAAGATATTACAATATTGAATATTAGTCATGTATCTTCATTAGCAGATTATTTTGTTATAGCATCAGGCGATTCAACGCCGCAAGTTAAAGCCTTGATGGAAACTGTCAAAGAGAAAGTCAAATCAAACTTTGGCAGATTGCCGGCAAGAAGTGAAAATGACACTAAAAATCGTTGGAATTTGTTGGATTACGGTGATGTCGTTGTTCATATTCTGCATAAAGAAGAACGACAAACTTATGCTTTAGAAAAATTCTGGAGTCACGCATTCAGTATTTTGGAAGATGATTGGAGAGCTTGCGCTCAAGAATATAGCGAATATGCAAACAGTAAATAGAAAATAAAAGGTGCGAGAAAATCGCACCTTTTTATTATACATTTGTTTTTAGTAATTCGTCTAAACTGCTCAACATAGCATCTTTAAATCTGTTACATTCATTTTCTGTTTTTGCTTCAAAGCGCAAAGTAAATACCGGTTCAGTATTAGATTGTCTGATGAGCGCAAAACCACCGTCAAAAACAATTCTCATACCATCTAATGTTACGATGTCATGAATTTGTGAACCAAACATATTTGGATTATTTTTTACTTTTGATTTCATTTGTTCCAAAACTTCTTTTTTTAGCTCGTTTGGGCAATGATAGCGGACTTCTTGGCTTGTATATACTTCATCAAACGGTTTTAAAAGTTGTTCAATTTTAAATTCAGGATTTAATTTTTTATTTTTGGCAACAATTTCAATCATTCTACATCCTGCATAAACCGCATCATCAAATCCGTAATAACGGTCTTTGAAAAAAGTATGACCGCTCATTTCTCCGCCTAATAAAGCGCCTGTTTCTTTCATCTTTTCTTTAATATAGCCATGACCGGTTTTGCACATAACGGCATTTGCACCTGTATTATTTATAGTGTCATATAAAACTTGAGAACATTTAACTTCAGACACGACAGTCGGTTTTGTATCAAGACTTGAAATCATATCAAGAGCGTAGATTAAAAGGAGTTTATCTCCAGTCATAGGTCTCCCTTTTGAATCTATTATTCCTATTCTGTCCGAATCACCGTCATAAGCTATACCAAAATCGGCATTTTCTTTTACAACAGTTTCAGAAATTGTTTTTAATGTTGAAAAAGAACTCGGATTCGGGTGATGATTAGGGAAATTGCCGTCAGGTTCAGAAAACAATTCAATAACTTCACAGCCAATTTTTCTGTATAATTCAGGACCTACAACGCCGCCTGTGCCGTTTGCTGAATCTACAACTACTTTTATCCCTTTTCCGCAATCTTTAAATCTATTTGTCATATCCGAAATGTATTCGGGAATAATGTTTATTTTGTAATTGTTAACCGAATTATTAGAAGGACTATAATCTCCCCACAAATCAAAGGTAACCTCTTTTACTTCTTTTATTTGAGTTTCATTAAGAGTTTGATGATTATATGTCATCTTTAAGCCGTTATATTCGCTCGGGTTATGGCTTGCCGTAATAATCATTGCCCCGTCAAGATTGTGGGCAAATTCGGAATAATAACCGATTGGGGTTGGCGCTATACCGTAATCTTCAATATATTTAACTCCAATATTTTCAAGCCCTGTGATTAATGCTTTTTTTAAGGAAGGAGAATGAAGCCTTGCATCCATACAAACACTAATTCTTAAATCTTCCGTATTTTTGCCGTTTTGTTTTATTATCCAGCTAATGTAACCTCTTGCTATGTTATAAAATAATTCTTCGGTAATATCGTCGTTATAAATCCCTCTTATATCATTTTTACCAAAAGCGTGTTCATATTTTTGCATAATTATTCCCCTTTATTTATAATTAAATCATATCATGAAAAAATTTCTGAAAACTCTATTGAATAAAGATAATGTTTCCGCTTGGATATTTATTTTGCCGGCATTGCTTGGTACTGTTATATTTATAATAATTCCTGTTATATGCTCGTTTGGGTTGAGTTTTGCTAAATGGGATTTATTAACACCAATTCAGTATGTAGGGTTAAGTAATTATACGGATTTATTCAAAGAAAATTTGTTCTGGAAAATCTTATGTAATACAGTTGTATTTGCATTATCCGTATCTGTTTTAGGCGTTGTGCTTCCCCTTGTACTGGCGTCAATATTGAATAATAAAATAAGGGGAAGTGAATTTTTTAAAAGCGCTTATTTTTTGCCGTTCATTACGCCTATGGTGGTTGTAGGCATTGTATGGGCTTGGATTTTTGACCCGAATATAGGTTTATTAAATCAGTTTTTACATATTCATATTAATTGGTTGTATGATTCGAATTTCGCTATGCCGGCATTGATAATTGTGTCAGTATGGAAATTAATCGGCTATAACATGATAATATTTTTGTCAGGTTTTTCATCAATCTCCCAGAGCTTATTTGAAGCCGCGAAAATTGACGGCGCTAATTCATTCCAAACTTTTAAAAATGTTACTATTCCTTTATTATCACCTACAATATTTTTTGTTGTAATAGTTACTGCGATAAGCTCATTCCAAGTGTTTGATTTGATTTATCTGATGACTGAAGGCGGACCGTTTGATTCGACAAACGTGCTTGTTTATGCGATTTATAAAAATGCTTTTGAATATTTTAACGTCGGCAAGGCAAGTGCTATAGCTTATGTATTGTTTGTGATAATACTTGTGCTGACTCTTGTTCAATGGAATCTTCGCAAAAAACTTGTCTATAATGAACGTTAATTTTTCTTAATATTGCTAAAGTTTTAATTAAAATACTCCGATATATATAAATGTCAAAAGGTTAATACGGGGTATATTAAAATGTACGAAGATATCGAAAAACAAAAGGTATTACAAGAGTTTCAAGAACTTGTTCAAGAAGCTAAAGATGTTGAAATTGATGTAAAAGGCTATTTTGAATTTATGAAAGAAAAAATCTTGAATACATATAGCACAAATTAGCCAAATGTAGAATATAAATTTTAATAAATAACGCTAAATTATAGCTATGAATATAGTTATTATTGGCGGAGTCGCGGCGGGAGCAAAGGCTGCTGCGAAAATAAAACGTTTACTACCTGATTCAAGCGTTAAAATTTATACGGACGATACGCATGTGTCATATTCTTCGTGCGGCTTACCGTATTATATAGAAGGAAATTTTGAAGATTACCGAACACTTCTGGTTCGCTCGCCAGAGGAATTTAAACAAAGCGGCGTTGATGTATTTCTTGAACATAAAGTGACAAAAATTCTTCCTCAAAATAAAGAAATACAGCTAGAAAACGGCGAAACAGTGCCCTATGACAAGTTAATAATTGCTACGGGTGCAAGACCTAAAATTCCTGACATAAAAGGTATAAATGGTGCAGATAATATTTTTACAATAAGACGTATTGAGGATGGTATAGCGATACGTGACAAGATGCGATCTTCAAAACACGCAGTCATTCTTGGAAGCGGATACATCGGTCTCGAAATTCTAGAAGCTTTTGTAAAAAACTGTTTACAGGTTGATTTGATTGAACATAACGATAATATTATGCCA
>OMVC01000091.1 GCA_900314375.1 uncultured bacterium | reverse complement strand
ATTCTGACAAAATTCCTGATATTTTTCTTTCTCCATCCAGCATAATATCATTTGTCCATTTAATTTTAGGATTTGTACCATATTTTTCAAGAACATTGCACAACACTACTCCTGCGTATTGAGTAATGTTTGGAAAATTATTCTTGTATGCTTGTGAAGGTTTTAAAACTATAGAGATAAACAGGTTTTCATCCCCTAAATCAACCCAAGAACGGTTTAGTCTGCCTCTGCCATTAGTTTGATGCAGGGCATGCACAACAGTTTTGTCATTCAGGGTATCTATATGCTCTTTAGCATAGCTATTAGTGGACTCGGTCTCCTCTAGTCTTAATATCATAAAATCCTTCTAATCAACATTACTTAATCATATTTATTATACAACAAAAATAAACATAATTAGCAAATTTGTGATTAAAATGATTTTAAATGTTTACATGTTTTCCTGTGACGAGCTGCGTAGTTATTAATATTTTCTATGCAAATAAGTAAGTCTTGTTCTAATTTTTTAAGCGGACCGCGTGTGCGGAACTCAACGCTATCTTGCCAATGACCGTATCTGAAACGTTGTTCTTTTGATATAAATTCGTCTTCGGTAAGTGTTAATATTTGTCGTAATTTAGGTGATAATTGAATTTTATATTCAGATATTACAGGTGAAAATTTTTCCACTACCTGCATGTCGTTCATATTTAAAACTTTTTTGAATGTTTTGGTAGTTGTTGTAGGGTCCAATAAAATTTTAGCTACTTCCATTGACATATAAAATCTCCTTTTTTTTTATTAAAAAAGGAGATTTTATTTTTTGCGTGTATATGAAGAAATTTTAACGATTATTTCAATGATGAAATTAATTCATTTATTGCTTTTTCCTGAATTTCGATTTCGGAAATTCTGTCTTTAGTTTGATTAACAAGTTCAACAGGTGCATTAGCAACAAATTTCGGATTATTAATTCGACCTTCTAGAGATTTTCTTTCAGCAGTAAGTTTCGCTATTTTCTTCTCCTGTCTTGCAATTTCTTCATTAAAATCAATAAGATTTTCCAAAGGAATAATGATTTTTGAAGCAGAAACTACAGCGCTTGCACTTTTCTTCGGAGCTGAAGCATTCACAGATGCATAAGAGATGTTTTCAACTCGAGCCATGCGTTTTATATAGCTTTCTATTTCTTTGAAAATATTTTTTTCTTCTTCAACTGCTCTTATTTCAATATCAAAATTTACGCTCATCGGAATATTGAAACTTTGTCTGACGTTTCTTAATGAAGAAATTGTTTCAAACACCAATTCCATCTCTTTTGCTTCTTTTGAGAATACTAATTTTTCATCAAATTTCGGATAAGAAGCAAGCATAATCGCTTTAAATTCTGATTCTTTCGGAATAAGTTGCCATACTCGCTCTGTAATATGAGGCATGATAGGATGTAACAATCTTAATGACATATCAAGAACATATCTCAAAACTCTTTGAGTATTTAATTTCAAATTTTCATCCTGCAATTGAATTTTAGCAATTTCTACATACCAATCACAATATGAATTCCAGAAGAAATCATATAAAACATGAGCCGTTTCGCCGATTCTGTAATTTTCGATATCTTCATTAACTTCTTTTGCTACCGAATTTAATTTGTCTAAAATCCATTTATCTGCGATAGTTAATTTTGAAAAATCGATATCATTATTATCAACGCCGTCTAAATTCATCAAAACGAACCGTGAAGCATTCCAAATTTTATTTGCAAAATTCCTGCCGTATTCAAAACGCTCGTCGCTGATTTTAATATCCTGACCGCCATAAGTACAAAGTGATGTCATTGTAAATCTTAAAGCATCGCACCCGTATTTATCTATTATTTCAACAGGATCAATCGTATTGCCTTTTGATTTGGACATTTTTTGACCTTTTTCATCACGAATCAAGCCATGAATATAAACCGTTGAAAATGGAGCTTTGCCCGTAAATTCTAACCCCATGGTAATCATTCTTGCAACCCAGAAGAAAATAATATCAAATCCTGTTACAAGGGTTGTTGTCGGATAGAATTTTTTGAAATCTTCACTATCAGTATTTGGCCAGCCCATAGTGGAGAACGGCCATAACCCTGAAGAAAACCAAGTGTCCAATACATCAGTTTCTTGTTCCCAAACAGACGGATCAGGATTTTCCTTTGCCACAATCATTTCCCCTGTCTGTTTGTTGTGATATGCGGGTATCTGGTGCCCCCACCACAATTGACGGGAAATACACCAATCTCTTATGTTTTCCATCCAGCCTAAATAGTTCTTTTCCCAACGTTCAGGGATAAATTTTATTCTGCCGTCTTTAACAGCTTTTATGGCTTCTTCTGCCAAAGGCTTCATTTTTACAAACCACTGTTCGGATAATAACGGCTCAATCGTTGTTCCGCAACGTTGGCATTTGCCGACATTATGCTCGTGGTCTTTTATTCTTAATAAAAAGTTTTGGTACTGTAAATCGCCGACAATAGCTTTACGTGCTTCATATCTGTCCATTCCGTGATATTTTTGCGGAACTTCACCGCAAGCAATCATTTTGCCTTCTTCGTCAATTATCCATAGCGGTTTTAAGCCATGACGTTTACCTACTTCATAATCGTTAGGGTCGTGGGCCGGTGTAATTTTAACCGCACCTGTACCAAAATTTCTGTCTACATATTCATCTGCAATAATAGGAATTTCACGTCCCGTTAAAGGTACAACAACAGTTTTGCCGACAAGTTCGGAATATTTATGATCTTCAGGGTGAACCGCAATTGCGACATCACCAAAAATTGTTTCAGGTCTTGTCGTTGCAACAATTATTGCTCCTGATTCATTTTTTAAAGGATAAGAAATTTCCCACAAATGTCCTTGTTCTGTTGCATATTCGGTTTCCACATCAGAAATCGCACTGCGGCATCTCGGACACCAATTTACTATATATTTGCCTTTATATATTAAGCCCTTTTCATATAGCCTTACAAAGACTTCTTTAACCGCATCCGAACACCCTTCGTCAAAAGTAAATCTTTCTCTTGTTCTGTCAAAAGATGCACCGAGGCGTTTGCATTGATCTAAAATTCTTGATTTATGTGCATTAGCCCATTCCCAAGTCTTTTCCAAAAATTTTTCACGCCCTAAATCATAACGTGATAAACCTTGAGTTCTTAATTGTTTTTCAACGACATTTTGTGTAGCAATCCCTGCATGATCCGTACCCGGAACCCAAAGAGTTTCAAATCCGCTCATCCTGTGATATCTGACTAAAATGTCCTGTAATGTTTCATCCAGTGCATGTCCCATATGTAAAACACCTGTGACATTCGGTGGCGGAATTACAATGGAATAATGCGGTTTTGAACTTTTTGCATCTGCTACAAAAAATTTGTTATCTTCCCAAAATTTGTAAATATTTTCTTCAGTTTCTTTTGCATTATAAACTGTAGGTAAATTTTCAATAATTGTACTTGTCATATCAATCCCCTTATTGTGTTCTATATTTAAAAGATTATCACAAAAATAATACGAGTAAAATGTTTAATATGAATTGAAATGATAAAATTAATGTGTTATAATAAAACTATACACATATTACGGAGTAAGAGATGCATAATAACGGGAATAAGAAAAAAGCTTTTACATTAGCTGAAGTCATGATTGTATTGTTAGTTTTGACAATCTTGTTTGCGGCTGTGGCTCCTTTAATTACAAAAAAACGCAGGGCAACAACGAATGAGGACTTATGGTCATGGCAAACGAGAGGCTTTTCATCTCAAACTCATGCTAAAAAAGCAAATGATAATGGCTCCGTCTTTTTTGGTGTTACTCCTTTAAATGCCGGTGATGCAGTTGATTTAGCGGATAGCTCAAAAGTTATAATTCGTTCAGGATTACTTTCCGATAATAATATACAACGTCAAATTCAGCTTCGTTATGGTGATGATGAAAAACAGCCTTATGGTAGAATAGGAACTATAGGTGCAACCTTATTGGCAGATAATACAAATTTACTGCTTGGTAGTACATTCCCATCACTTGATAAATATTTTAATTTAGCCAGATATCCTAAAAATAATATAGCAATCGGGTATAATGCACTAAACAACTTATCCTCTAATAGTGTAGATAATCCTGCATCCAATAATGTAGCTGTAGGATATGCGGCTTTAGGAAGAATAAATACTAATTCTAATAATAATGTAGCTGTAGGTGCAAATGCAGGGGCAACACTTTCATCAGGTGGTAGTGGAAATGTCTTTTTAGGTGCTGATGCTGATGCAGACAATGCTGCTATAAGCAATAATACATTAATTGGTAATAATGCAAAATCGAAAGGTGTAAATAATGTCATTATTGGTTCAAGAAGTGATGAAGCAACCGCTCTTCCTGCAAATAATACAAGTATCGGATACAATGCGCTTAAATCTTTGGATAACGGAACATATAATATCGCAGTTGGGTTTGGCGCTTTAGAAAATTTAAAAAATGGTTCTCGTAATGTCGCGCTGGGTTATAAGGCATGTGCAAATTTAGAGTATTCATCTAATAAAACCTGTATCGGTGCCAATTCAGGGCCTCGAACACTTGATGATGATAATAATCATATAGCGTCTGCAAAAGGAACTGAAGCTGCTCCGGATGAATCAATAAGGACATATATCGGTTCTTTTGATAACGGGTATTATGGTGGTGGTGATGCGCCGTTAGAAATTCATAATATGGAATACTCCACTGCCTCATATTTAGCAAATAATCCGAAAGTAAAATCAAATACCACAACTGTTGTAAACGGTAACCTTATTGTACGTGGAAATATGTTTTTGACTTACGGAAATTATTTATATCCGTTTACATTTAATGGAGCATCATCCAACATATTCGGTGTCAAGAGTACTCAGTTGAGTTCCCCTTGTAACAGAGATCAGCACTCGTATAATTTTGGTTCTTGTAGTATAAACCTCTCAAGTGACAGAAGATTAAAATACATAGGTTCAAGATTTAACGGCGGTTTGGATGAAATAAATAAACTACAAGTGTATAATTACACTTTTAAAAAAGACCCTAAAAACGAACCGCATACGGGCGTAATTGCTCAACAGTTACAAAAAGTATTTCCATCAGCGGTTTCAAAAGGCGAAGATGGATATTTGCGCATACGTTGGGATGAAATGTTTTATGCATGCATAAATGCAATAAAAACTTTAAATCAGCGTGTAGCCTCTTTAGTAAAGCGTACTCTGACTTTAGAAAATGAAGTAAATAAACTTGAAAAGGAAAATTCTCAATTGAAAGCAGAAGTAGATAATATTTCCGCAAGAGTCGAAAAGTTAAAATCGCTTCGCAAATAAAAATTTTATATTAACTATCCTATTCTGACACTCTGAATTCATTTCAGGTCTAATACCTTTGCGTTCAATGGCAGATGCTGAAACAAGTTCAGCATGACATATACTCTCACCTTTAAAACAAGTTAACATAAGAAAATTACTATTTTATTACTTACTTTAACAAAACTTCGTAATATTCCTTAATTTATTTGATAAATTATATTCTTTGCATTACACTATCAAGAAGTAATGTGCCGGGTCGGAATTAAAAACCTTACCGGCAGCAGAATAGAAATTAAGGAGAATTGAAAAATGACTGGAAAAAACTTTTTATTTACCTCCGAATCAGTTACGGAAGGACACCCCGACAAAGTATGCGATCAGATTTCTGATGCTATTTTGGATGAATTTTTGACAAAAGACAACCGCTCCAGAGTTGCCGCTGAAACTACGGTAACAACCGGAATGGCTTTAGTTTGTGGTGAAATAACTTCGGATTGTTATGTTGATATTCCGCAGGTTGTTAGAAATACAATCCGCAATATCGGATATGAAGGAACCTGTTCCGGCGGTTTTGATGCTGATACTTGCGCAGTTTTAACAAGTATTGATGAACAATCAACCGATATCGGAAACGGCGTTAATAAAGCTTACGAATCAAGAAGTACAAATTCTGATACTTCTATTATTGAAACAGAAAATATCGGAGCAGGCGACCAAGGGATTATGTTTGGTTATGCGTGCAACGAAACACCTGAGTTGATGCCGTTACCAATAAGTCTTGCTCACAAATTGTCATACAGATTGGCACAAATAAGAAAACAAAATATTGTTAATTATTTAAGACCTGACGGCAAATCACAGGTTACTGTTGAATATGTTGACGGAAAACCTTCAAGAATACATACAATTTTATTGTCTACTCAACACAATCCTTCAATAAACGGTGTTACTGATAATAACGAAGTTCAAAATATAATCAAAAGAGATTTGAAAGAATTTGTTATTGATTATGTTTTTGAAAATTCTGAAATCAAACCTGATGAAAATACAATAATCTTAATCAATCCTTCAGGAAGATTTGTTATAGGCGGGCCTCAAGGTGATTCGGGCTTAACGGGAAGAAAGATTATTGTAGATACTTATGGCGGCTATTCAAGACATGGCGGCGGAGCATTTTCAGGAAAAGATCCTACGAAAGTTGACCGTTCTGCGGCGTATGCATCTCGTTATGTTGCGAAAAACATTGTTGCTTCAGGTTTAGCAGAAAAATGCGAAATAGAATTGGCTTATGCAATCGGTGTTGCAGAACCTTTATCAATAATGGTTGATACATTCGGTACAGGTAAGATTTCTGACGATGAAATAGAAAAACTTGTCCGCAAGAATTTTGATTTAACTCCTGCAGGTATAATTAACAAATTTGATTTAAGAAACTTACCGAAAAATCATGGCGGTAAATTCTACCAATTGCTTGCTGCTTATGGGCATATGGGCAGAACTGATATTGATGTTCCTTGGGAACACACCGACAAAGCCGACATCTTAAGAAGTCAAGCTTCATCATGCGGCTGTGGGTGTGTCTAAAAATATAATACGATTATTTGCTTATTTGTATTAAAATTATGTAATGGAACACAGATTATTTAAACTTGAATCAAAATATCGTCCGGCAGGCGATCAACCGCAAGCTATAGATAAATTGGTAAAAGGTATAGAAGACGGAAGTGATACCCAAACACTTTTGGGTATCACAGGTTCCGGTAAAACTTTTACGATTGCAAATGTTATTGAAAAAGTTCAGCGTCCTACTTTAATAATTGCGCACAACAAAACTCTTGCTGCGCAACTTTATAATGAATTTAAAGAACTTTTTCCGAATAATGCCGTTGAATATTTTATAAGTTACTATGATTATTATCAACCTGAAGCTTATATTCCGCGTACGGATACTTATATCGAAAAATCATCAAGTATAAATGAAGAAATTGACAGACTCCGCCATCATACGACAAGAAGTTTGTATGAAAGAGATGATGTAATTGTTGTGTCATCTGTTAGCTGCATTTATGGTTTAGGCGTTCCTGAAAACTATTTCAAAGGTACAATAACGCTTCATGTCGGTGATGAAGTTGATAGAGATGCCCTGTTAAAATATTTGGTAGAAATTCGTTACGAAAGAAATGATTTGGAATTGAAATATTCAACATTTAGAGTTCGTGGTGATATTGTTGAAATAATGCCTCCTTATGAAAAAATTGTTACACGTATTTATTTCTTTGGTGATGAAATAGAAAAATTTGTGCGAATTGATAATGTATCAGGTGAAATTCAAGATAGTCCGCAAGAAATCTCAATATATCCTGCTGTTCACTATATAACAGATGACGAGGACCAAGAGCAGACCCTAAATATGATACGTCAAGAATTGTCTGACAGATTGGTAGAGCTAAATAACGAAAACAAACTTGTTGAGGCTCAAAGGCTTGAACAGCGCGTAAAATATGATATGGAAATGATTAAAGAAATGGGATACTGTACAGGAATAGAAAACTATTCAAGGATTTTAGAACGTCGTGCTCCCGGTACTCCTCCGGCGACCTTACTTGATTATTTCCCTGATAATTTTTTGACTGTTGTTGATGAATCGCATGTAACTTTACCGCAAATAAAAGGCATGTATAATGGGGACAGCGCAAGAAAACAGGTTCTTGTCGATTACGGGTTTAGGTTACCTTGCGCAAAAGATAACAGACCATTAAAAAATGATGAATTTTATAAAAAGGTCGGTCAAAAAATATATATTTCTGCAACTCCTGCGGAATTTGAAAGAAAAACTTCAGCACAGCTTGTTGAACAAATCATAAGGCCGACCGGATTGCTTGACCCTAAAGTTTCTGTACGTCCGATTGATACACAAATCGCGGATTTAAAAGCCGAAATTAAAAAGCGTGCAGAAAAAGATGAAAGAATACTTATTACTACTCTTACAAAGCGCATGGCTGAAGATTTAACGGACTTCTTTTTACAAGAGGGAATACGTGTAAGATATTTGCACAGTGAAATTAAATCAATTGAACGTGTAGAAATTTTAAGAGATTTGCGTTTAGGTGAATTTGATGTTTTGGTTGGCGTAAATCTTCTGAGAGAAGGACTTGATATTCCTGAAGTTTCACTTGTAGCGATTATGGATGCTGATAAAGAAGGTTTCTTGCGTTCTGATACAAGTTTAATTCAAACAATCGGACGTGCTGCCAGAAATTCTTGCGGTGAAGTTATTATGTATGCTGACAAAATAACAGATTCAATGGCTGTTGCCATAAAAGAAACCGAACGCAGACGCAAAATTCAAATAGAATACAATAAAAAATACGGTATTGTTCCTCAAACTATTAAAAAACCAATAGAAAATAATTTATTAGCACTTCTTGAAAGTTATAGGAATGTTGAAGATGTTGTTGCGGAAGAAATGGTCGAACAAGGTATAGAGAAAAAAGATTTGCCAAAACTTATTGCAAAACTTGAAAAAGAAATGCATAAAGCTGCAAAAATACTTGATTTTGAACAAGCTGCACAAATTAGAGATCAACTTAAAAAATTGCGTGAAATGAAAGACTAAAAGAATTTTTTTAAATTATCTTTACTCTTATTACCTGCTTGAATATCATCAAAAATGTACCTGTTAGCATAATCATTATCATTTTGTTTAATATGTTCGTATGCTGTTTGCGCCAGATAATTTGCAAAAACAGATAAATTAATAACAGATATCATCGAGCAGTACCATATAAAGCCCCAATGTGTTAATGGAACTTCCAGATAGTTGAATGTGTACATTACAGGAAACACAAGCACGGCATCTGCTATTAACAATTGAGGAATAAAGAAAAATACGCATACAAATAAATCTATGCAGGAATTAAATATTTTTTTTAAGTTAAATCCTTGCGGAACATGCATATTAGATGCAAAACACATATATGCTGATAAAACAATGGCGCCCACAATTCCCCAGATAACTGCCTGAACAATAGTGTCAAAATGCGGAACTCCTTCTACTGTAGGAATATATTTTAACGCTGAACTCCCGACAGAATACCATATAAACAAATGCGGAACAATTACAAGCAATGCCTTTAGTAATGCGGTTATTAATTCAATAGGATTAAGTGTCAAAACTTTCTCTTGGCTGTTTCTGACGCAATAGATACCAAAAGTTAGCGCTCCTAAAAAAAGTGCACCCGTAACAAATTTCCAAAAATTAAATGCTTGAGTCTGACCGCCTATGTATGAACTGGCCGCCAAAAATACCGGAATAGCATATACAAGAATTTTTAACGGAGCTGCTTTCTCCATTATTGCATCAGAGAAAGCATCAAGTACCGATGACACTTAAATATTTCCTCCTATACGCCTTGAATTAAACGTTTTAATTCATTAATTCTTTGTGATTTTGTTTTAGCATCATCAACTGTAATAAGTCGTTTATTTACCAAATCAGCAAGAGAAGCTTCAAGAGTCTGCATGCCTGCCTCTGTGCTGGTTTGAATTGTTGAATAAATTTGTGCGGCTTTTCCTTCTCTAATCAGGTTAGAAACAGCAGGAGTAACGACTAATATTTCTTGCGCCATAACACGTCCGTCTTGTTTTCCGTCAGGACCGCGTTTAGGTAACAATGTTTGAGAAAATACTGCAATCAATGAACTTGCCAATTGAACACGAATTTGTTGTTGTTGACCTTCCGGAAATACGTCAACAATACGGTCAATGGTTTGAGATGCTGATGAAGTATGCAATGTCCCGAATACAAGGTGACCTGTTTCAGCAGCCGTTAGCGCTAAACCAATGGTTTCATGGTCACGCATCTCACCTACAAGAATAATATCAGGGTCTTCACGAAGTGCTGATTTAAGGGCATTAGCAAAAGATCTTGTATCCATACCTAATTCTCTTTGGTGAATAATACTTTTTTTAGATGTATGAACAAATTCGACAGGGTCTTCAATTGTCAAAATATGTTCAGAACGTGTTCTGTTGATATAGTCAATCATTGCAGCTAATGTAGTTGATTTACCCGAACCTGTAGGACCTGTAACAAGAACCAAACCTCTTGGACGTTCAGCAACTGCTTTTACAATAGGAGGCATTCCCATATTCTCTAATACCGGTGCAACTGATGATATTGTACGAAAGGCAGCGGCATAAGAACCTTTATCTTTATAGAAGTTTACACGAAAACGACCTATACCTTTCACACCATAAGAAAAGTCTAATTCCCATTCTTGTTCTAAACGACGTCTTTGGTCATTCGACATCATTGGGAAAAGCAGTCTTTCAACTTCTTCCGCTGTTAACGGATCATATTTCATTCTTTCCAAATTCCCGTCAACACGCTTTATTGGTGGTAAACCGCTTGAAATATGTAAGTCTGAACCGCCCGCTTCTACTAACTCTTTTAATAAATCTTCTATAATCATAATTATCCTCTTATCTTCTTATTACTATTCCGTATAATTCATTATAGCATCATTTTCTTTTGCTGCCATTTCAACTAAAAGATAGGACATATATGCGCCTAATGCTATTGCTTTTGGATCAAGATTTGTTCTGCTTGCTGCCTCAATAATAGCAGTATTAATTTCAGGATTTTCATCCTTTAAATAATGAATCATTTTTTTGCGCCATGCAGGCATATCTCCAAAAATTTCATCAAAAGCTGTTTTTGTTGTTTCTTCCGAAATTACAGGTAGCATAATTTTCCCCTCAAAATATATTTGCTCTCACTTTGCGTTTATTATACAACATGTTTTATTTTTAGTCTACTTTTTTAAATCTTTTATAATATAATTATTTTATGAAACTCACGTCTTTGGTGCTGAAAAACTATCGTAATTGCGAACATACAGAATTACAATTTGAAAAGAATAAAAATCTTATAATTGGC
>OMVC01000121.1 GCA_900314375.1 uncultured bacterium | reverse complement strand
GATCATGGGCAAACGGTGAAGCTATAGATAAAATCAAAAAATATTTTGAAGCTTCAAAAGGTGAAACAAAACATCAACGAGTTGTAAACACTCTTAAGACAATGATAAATGATATTGAAGGTGTTGACGGTGATATATCAAAAGGCGGATTGAAAAAATTTAAAGATATTTTTGCAGGCGATAAAGAATTTGAAAATGCAATACAGGAAGCCGCAAAAAATATCGTAAGCGAGAAGCCTGATAAACATTACACAAACAAATTATATAAATTCTTGGTCGAAAAAACAGGAATTTCCGAAAATATACGTTTTGCAGGCGAGAAAAATTTCTCAACAAGCAGTCTTTCTCATATTTGCGATAGTGTCGGAGAGATTTTACACGGCGCATCTAAAGAAAATCTTTTTGATTCTCCGAAAGAATTAACTCAATATTTTAAAAAAGCAAACAAACTTGTTAATGCAAAGAGTGCATTTGGCTTGTTAGGTGTTATTATTCCGTTAGCAATTTCTGCTCAACCTATTAACAGGTGGATTACCCATAAATTATCAGGTAAAAGCGGAGCTCCTATATATAATGATGATAAAGACAGACACTTGACTCCTGAAGAAAAGAAGAAATTAACAGCCGAAAAATTCTTTGCAGTGCCTTTAATGTGGGGAGTTGCAGCTTTATCAATGCTATTAGACAGACCATCATTAAAGATGTTCCAATTTAAGAATATTTTCCCGACAATGGATCAGGCAAGATTGATTTCTGCTGCTACATTTTCTTCTCGTATAGCAGCTTCCGAAGACTCTAATGAATTGAAAGAAAGTACCATTCGTGATATTGCAACCTTCTCAAGTTTCTATTTCTTGGGTGACTATGCTGCTAAAGCAATTGCGACATTCCTTGAAAAACATACAGGCGTAAAACTTATCAACAGACTAAAAGCGTCCGACCCTAATGCCAATATTTTCCAAAAGGCTTGGAATTGGGCAAAACATACTAATATGAAATCCTCAGAAGAATTAAGTGCAATAAAAGATTTGAAACTACAACAACGTGCTAAAAATTTAAGAGCATTGTGTCATGCAGGTAATATCGCGTTCTCACTTCTTTCTTTAGGAATATTTATCCCGTTATATACACGAACCCAGACTAACAAAAAGCAAAAAGAGCTTGACGAAAAAGCCGCGTTAGCAAAAGCTACAAGCGAAACCTTCACCAGCAATCTGACAAAATCTCCGGCTTTTCAAGCTTTTTCGTTAGTACAAAATCAGAAGGTATCATAAATGAAATTAGATAGCGTAAAACAGTACAATCAGAATTATTCTCAAAAACAAAATCGCAAAAACAATCCGCAATTTACAGGTTGGGTTGATACAACATTGCGTTTTTTGGATACAAACCAAGCTTGGGGTGCTAATGCCGTTGATTTAGGTTTCATGGTATTACCAAGAACTGCTACGGATTTTGGCAGAGGACCTGAAGCAGGATTTGAAACTATGCGTCGTGAAAGCATGGGAACTATAAACGATTCTGCTGTTGGTGCTTACGGGACACTTGCAGGCTTGGCTCTTGCTACGGGTATAAACGGAACATACGGATTAAGCGAAAAAAATGTCCCTATAAAAGCGAACAATGTATTTTCTGATTCTGAAACATTAAAGATGATGGGTGAAATATGGCTTGATAAAGTTCATAAAAACGGCAATTCATTACGCGAATTTTTAAAAGAAAGCTGGCGTAATTACGAAGCATTGAGTCCTAAAAAGAATGGCGAGTGGGTTAAACTTTCGGAAGAAACCATTGATAAGATTACAGCACTTCAGGAAAAGGCCATAAAAGCAGGTGAAAAGGAATTAAAAGGTCAAGACTTTGAAGATGTTAAAAACGGTGTATTGTCAGATTTAGGTGTTGAAAATAATTTCAGAATTGTCGCTAAAGACGGCGAAAAGCTTCATTCATCAAGATATAGTATAGATTCAATAATAGAAAGTGCACACAAGCTGGGCACATTATTCTCTAAAGAAAATATTGCGCAAGAATTTAAAAATGCAGTAAAACTTGAAGATGTAAACTTTGCTAAAGCTCTAAAATCTATGAATTTTAAACGTTCTATTCTGGGTGTTGCAATGGGCACATTGGTCGGTTGTTCTACTCAACCTATAAATATGTGGCTGACAAAACGCAAAACTGGTTCGGAAGGCTTTGTCGGCGGTGGCAAAAAAGACGATTCATTCAAGTTTAAAATGGAAAAACTTGGTGTTGCATTATTGTTTGGTGCAGGAGTACTTGCTTCAATAGGAAACCCTAAAAACTTAATGAAAAATCTTCAATTTAAAGGCTTTACTCCTACCATAAATCAATTGAAATTTATATATGGCGCAACAATTATGTCCAGATTTTTGTCTGCACGCAACGAAAATGAATTAAAAGAAGCTTCTATAAAAGATATTTTAGGATTTACAAACTGGTTGATACTGGGCAACTTTGTTCAAAAATTAGTGGTTCAAAGCCTTGATAAATCAGGTACCCTTATCAAAAAAGACACTTTGACAGGTAATAAAGTGATGAATTGGATTCAAAATTCATTCATTAAAACAAGGGACGAAGTATTGCATGAAACTTTAGGCAAAGATGCATTTAAAGACGGTAAAGCCCTTAAATTCAATGAAATGATGAAAGCAATTTCTAATAATAAAGAAGCCAAGAAAAAAATCAGAATTCTAACATTGGCGCAATTGGCAGGCTATGCTTATTCAGGGCTTGTATTAGGCGTCGGAATTCCAAAATTAAATATATATTTGACAAATCGTCGTATGGCAAAACAAAAAGCAGCCGAAGAACAACAAAATAATGTTCAAGCAGATGACAAAATGCTTTCTCCTCAAAACAGAGAATTTTTAGGGAAAAATTTTACAGGTAACGGTATATTTGCCCAAATGAAAACAGAAAGCTAAATATCTTCAGGCACAAATAAAGTTGATTTATCCAAAATTTCTCTGGTATGTTCGTAGCAGCAACTGTCATGAGTCAGTTTTTGGTATTCTCTTACAATGTTGAGAATATCATCTGTCGATAACATGATAATTCTTCTTTTTGAGTCAATAATTCTAGCCATAAAATTTTCCTTTCTTTTAAAACTTTATCGGAAAAACTTTATGACAGCTTGAATTTATCGTATATCAAGTTTAAAAATAAAATTTTAAATTTGAATTATATTATGAATTGTCCGTTATCGTAAATCAATTTGCCGTCAGCATAGGCTTTGCCGCCATTTTTCATATTTTTTATCATATCCCAATGAAGACCTGAAACATTTTTTCCGCCGGTTTCAGGATATGAAGCTCCAACGGCCATGTGAATCGCGCCGCCGATTTTTTCATCAAATAATATATTACCCGTAACATTTTGAATTTCATTATTTGTGCCGAAAGCGATTTCACCTATTCCATGTGAACCATCATCCATATTTAGCATAGCTTCTAAAAATTCTTGTCCGCTTGAAGCCTCTGCTTTAACGACTTTGCCGTTTTCTATCCATAAATGAACATCGTGTGCGCTGTTACCGCGATAATTTTGAGGGAAATCAAAATATATTTCACCGTTTATTCCATCTTCAACAGGGGAAGTAAACACTTCTCCGTCAGGATAATTATTTAACCCTGAACAGCTAATCCATTTGCGTCCTTCAACATTAAATGTAATATCTGTTTTCTCTCCTGTAATACGCAATTCTTTTACGCCGTTTAAATAATCTGCCCATTCTGATTGTTGAGCCTCTAAATCCTGCAATTTTGATACAGGATCATCTAAATCCAAATAACAAGATTTGAATAGAAATTCTGAATAATCATCCAATGACATTTTCGCTTCTTGCGCAAGTGCATGTGTCGGGAAATCCGCAATTACCCACTTTAATTCTCCTTTTGCAGAACGGGCAAGCATTTTTTCTGATAAAGCTTTTGTGGCTTTTCCACGTCTTGACATTTTGGATAAATCCGCACCGGCCATACTCTTTGTATTTAACGGTGCTCCGATTGATATAAAAGCGTCCGCTACATCATATTCAAGTTTTGTCATCGGGTCAATATAGTCTAATTGTTCATCAGATGCATATTTCATAAAGACTTCTGCCATATCTCCGAAACCTGTTCTCAATACAGGATTCCCGCCGCGTTCCAAAACTCTTTTATATACAGCCTTTACAAGTTCTTTTGATTGAGGAGAAGATGTGCTTATAACAACTAATTCCCCTTTTTGAATATTTGTCGAATAATCTACCAATACTTTTGCATATTTTTCCCAAACAGACTCTCTCATGATGTACCTCTTTTCTTGCTTTTTTATAATTATATAATAAATTCTTCAAGATTCTATTGCAACAATGTTTATAACTTTGTCACTATGAATAAAGTAAATTGCCATAATGTTGCGTGATAGAGAGTGTCTGAATGCATAGTTGTTTTGAGTTTAGCAAAGGTCAGTTTTTTACACAATACTCAATTTTGGTCAGATCGCGAAATAAGGTCTGTATAACTTTTTAAACAGTTTAACTTATCGCGTTTTGTAAAGAAATTCGTTTATTCTGTAATAATTTCCCCGTTAAGATACCAAGTTTTGCATCCTGTTATCTTTACATTGATAAATTCTCCTGTTAAATCTTTATCATAAGGGATATGTACGATTTTATTATTTCGGGTTCTGCCTGTTATTATGTTTTTGCCTTTATGGTTTTCAAAATTTTCTACCAAAACTTCCATCGTTTTGCCGATAAATTTCTTATTTGATGCAAGACAACATTTTCTGTTTTGTTCGTTAAGACGCGCAAGTCGTTCAAATTTTGTATCTTCGTCGATAAATTTATCGACCCATTTTGCAGCGACGGTTTTTTCTCTCGGTGAATACGCTGCGGTATTTGAATAATCCAAGCATAATTCATCCATTGCGGTTAATGTTTCAACAAATTGTTCTTCTGTTTCTCCGGGAAAACCTGCAATAAAATCGCTTGTTATTGTGACATCAGGAACCATCTTGCGAATTTTTTCCGCTATCTTAAAATATGTTTCTCTGTCGTATCTGCGATTCATTTTCTTTAATACTTCACTGCTTCCCGATTGCATCGGAATGTGAAAATATTCGCACACTTTATCCAATTCAACCGCAGTTTTTATTAAATCATCCGTAATATCTGTCGGGTATGAGGTAACAAATCTTATCCTAAACTTTCCTTCTATTGAATTTACTTCTTTTAATAAATCCGCAAGTCTGTAATCTCTATCTTTAAAATCTTTTCCGTAACTGTCAACATTTTGCCCAAGCAGGGTAATTTCTTTATAACCTGAATTTAGTGCATCTTTAACTTCTTTCATTATTGTTTCGGGCAAGCGTGAACGCTCTCTGCCTCTTGTATAAGGAACTATACAATAAGTACAAAAATTGTTGCATCCTTCTGTTATAGGAATCCATGCATTAACCGATTTTGCTCTGTTAATGTTAAATTTTACCGCTTCTTTGTCTTCTGTTGCGTTGGTTTCTTCGCATTCACAAACTTTTTCGCCTTTATTTATTTTTTCGATAATAGAAGGCAGAGAATATATTTTGTGCGTTCCGAGTACAAAATCTATATAATGAGCACGTTTAAAAATTTGTTGAGCTTTCTGTTGAGCAACACATCCGCAAAATCCTATTTTTAAATCAGGTTTTGCTTTTTTCCATTTTCCCCACAGTCCGATAAGACTGTATGCTTTATCTTCGCTTAGCTGTCTTATAGAACAGGTATTTACCATGAGTAAATCCGCATCTTTAGGTTCGTTGGTTTCTTCGTAGCCAAAATTTGACAACATACCGAACATACGTTCGGTATCCGATTTATTCATCTGGCAACCCATTGTCTCTATATAAACTTTTTTCATTTGTTATTTCCTCTATTCTTATTAAATAATATAACATAAAGGAATAACAAAAGTTTATTCTATGCGCTGACTGTTTTGCGTTGCTTATATTCGATTAAACATTTTGCTAATTGATCAGGACAGCTGGTCGGCTTTGGACCGCATGTCAGCCCTTCCAGTCTTGCGATTACTTCGTCCACGTTCATTCCTTTAATAAGTTCTTTTATGCCTTTTAAATTGCCGTTACATCCGCCGTAAAATTCCGCATCAATAATTTTCCCGTCTTGTATTGCCACTTGCATCATTTGACAGCAGGTGCCTGTTGTTTGATATTGTATTACTTCCGGTTCGCTCATAATTAAAATCCTTTCTATCTATATATTATTGTAATTTATCATAACTTTCAAAAAATTTTATTTTATTAAACTTTTCTTAATATTTCATAATAATATTAGCAAAATTTATTTTGATGCTTTTTATAACTGACATGAGAATATATGGAGTAAATTCCTGTTTGCCTGCATTTCACGGACAAAGGCAGGATAGGAAAGCAGTAAATCAATTAAGTGAAGATAATCAATACGATTTGAATATTCCAAATCAAAGACGTATAACTACGGCAATAAATAATCTCTCAGAAGTTTCAGGCGAGGATAATATAAGTTTTTTAATAAATGTGTCCCAAAATTTAAAATATGGAACAAATATTCAATCTGATAAAAAAGCTTATCATGATTGGCAGGGTTTGCTTTTGGACGCGGCACGAAAGTCTGTAAGTTTATCTGATAAAAATATTCAGGACAAGTATACCCCTATTATAGACGGTTTGGCAAAAAAAGGTCATGATTTAACTGCCGAAGAACGGGAAATTTTGGAAAATAAGAATTATATACTTTCTCGTATAGATACTAATGAATTATCGAATATAAAGAATTCAAATATAAGAAATTTAAAACGTAATTTGGAATATTTTATTATTTCTTCAGAAGTTCCTTTATCTCAAAAAGCTTACATTATGGATCGTTTAGCATATTTTATGAGTGATAAATATGAAATAAACAGCCAGTTAGAGGGTAAAAAAACACAAGCTATTGCCGAGATTATAAATGATATTGTTGTAGATACTCCGGAATCTGTAATTCCGAATACAAAAGCTGTAAATCAGTGTTCTCATGGTATTTGTGCAGCTATATCTATTTGTCGGAAGGCGCTTGCCTATGAAGATAAAGCAAATTTTGTCGATCTTATATTATCAGAACTCGATAATAAAGATTATATGATGGTATATGATATCAACAAGTTAGGTTCGCATACAAAAATACCGATTGAAAAAACGTATATAGATTTTAAATATGCGCTTGAAAAGGGTTATAGAATTATAGATACCTCATCAATGTATTGGATGCATATAGCAGATCATGCCGGTGCTGCTAATGAGCGGATAGGTCATTATTCGGCTTTTGATAAAAAAAATTATGATACTTTTACAGATACTCATATCAGTGCCGATATAGATGATGAAGCTTATGCGCTAATGAATGATTATTACAGAAGTTTAATCAATGCAAAAAATGATATTGCAGCTGTAAAAAAACAAATGGCTTTGGCAGAATATAAATCAAAAGAAAAGCAAAACAAATCAAAAGAAAATTTGTCATTAATCTCTCATGAACATGCATATTTACGAGAGCTAATAACAAAAATAGCACCGTTTGCAACGGAAGAACAAGTTAACGCTATTGCAAAAGATATATTGACTTTAGAAGTTGATAATCTTGAAAAGGCACAAGAAATAAATACTTATACTAAAAATTATGTCTACATGCCAAAAGAAGATAGCGAAACAAAAATAAATAAAATAAATTCGTTTTTAAAAATGGCATTAAAAGGTAAATTGGATGACGAAATATTATCAAAAAATATTGAGAATATATTAGACGTAGTTGATAAATTAAATGAGTTAAATGCAGGAGCAAAATCCAGTTATGCAGGTCGAACAATTTCAGAAGCAAGTAAATTATATGCAGCAGCTGCTGCTTATCGTACTCAAACGGATTTTTCATTGGATATACCGGAAAACTTATATTCCTACATGCTTGAATTGAACATTCCTGACAATGAAACTATATTGGTTCAGAATATGGAAAATTTAATTCAAAAAGCAAAAGCAGGCAAATTAAATCCAAAAATAAGAGAACAGTTGGCTGAAAATTTCAACACTGATAATACAAATGAAGCTTTAATTAAAGCTTTAGAAGGTAATCTCGATGCTATAAAGACAATAATAACAGGTGGTTTTGACGAAATATATTATTCCAGTATGGCAATAGACCGTAAAAATGTGTTGGCTACGCGTATTGCCGATACAAAAGATGAAATCATTAAATCAAGTGATAAAAAGTATATAGAACAATTAGCCGCAGAATTAGGAGTAAAACCCGACAAAAATGATATTATTGATAAATTAAATAAGTATCAGGCAATTCTTGAAAATGATAAATTTACGGAAGAAGATTATGTAAAAATATATAACAAAATGGGCTATAAAAGTCAGCTTTCTGATTTAAAAACAGTAGTTGATAATTTTGGCAGTATGGTGTTTAGTGACAGTGCTCAAGGTAATGTTTTACGAAGTGCGTTTTATCAGTTAAACGGTTTGGATCCTAATGCTTCAATAGAGGACGGAGTAAAACTGTATAATAGCATAGCAAAGAAATTTAATGATATAGCATCATTATTGACGGCAATGCATACGGCATTGTATGTAGAAGATGAAAATGGAATAATTTTAAATTCTGCAGATCCAAAAAATATTGTATTAAAAAAATTAGAAAACAATGGCGAAATACCTACTTTAGCAGAATTGAATGCATTTCGTGACCGATTTAGCAAAATAGACAATATAATGAACAGTTTTTCTGAAGGAAGGATTTTTTATAAGGATTTACCTAAAGAATATACAACATTAACTCCTTTAGAAGAATCCGCATTAAAAAAATACAAAAAGAATATCAATGACTGGTATGCCTTGGTAAAACGTGATTTGGATGATGCATATCATCAATTGGCAGAACCGTTAAATGAATTGCACAGAATAGACGGAATTCGCACAGGCCGCAAATATCTGGAGGAAAATAGGCAAGGTGGTCTTAATTTACGCGATCAAATCAGAATTATTGAGCATATGACCGACAG
>OMVC01000051.1 GCA_900314375.1 uncultured bacterium | reverse complement strand
AAAAGATGTAGCAGAAGCAAAGGGATTAAAAAGCACCCGTTCACTTCGTTTGGAATTAAATAAACCTGAAAGTAAATATATTTCAAGAGAGGTTCAGGTTAATGGCGGTACAAGTTATGAAATTTTATTTTCAAGTTTAGAACCTGAACTTCAGGATAAATTAAGAAAGAATGAAAATAAATCTACGGAACTTGTTCCCTTAAATTATCAGCCACAGCAGTTTGTATCAGATAATGCAAAAATTACTGCGAATTTTAGAATAAATATTGTGTTGGCATTAATTAAATTTAGGAAAAAATATACGACTAAAAAACAAGCTGATTCGGATTTTTTGGATTTATATAATTCAGGATTATATCTTCCAAAAGCATATCGATTTATTGGAGCAATTTCTATTGGAACTCTCCACCGTTGGTTAAGGAAATATGAAAAGCATGAATGTGCGGAATGTTTACAACCAAATTATAAATATACAAAACAGGGTGAATATAATTCAATTCTGAATGATGAGATGCGGCAAATATTATTAACCTTATTACTTCACCCAAGCAAATATAATTATGGAAAAGCAATTAAATTAACAAAAGAGATATTAAAAAAACGAGGTTATGAACATCTTCCCTGCGATTTATCATTTAAAAGATATGCCGAGAATTTTAGAAAAAATAACTACGCAGAATGGGTTTTAAGAAGAGAGGGAATGAAAGCATATCACGATAAAGTTGAACCATATATTGAAAGAGATATTTCTAAAATTGAAGTTGGGGATGTTTTAGTCGCAGACGGACACGTTCTAAACTTTCAAGTTATTAATCCATTTAATGGTAAGCCGGCGAGAGCAACTCTTGTCGGCTTTTTAGATTGGAAATCAACAGCACTTGTCGGTTACGAAATTATGATGACTGAAAGTACGCAATGTATTGCATCAGCATTAAGGAATGCAATTATAAATTTAGGTTTAATTCCGAAGGTTGTTTATCAGGATAATGGGAAAGCATTTAAATCCCGATTCTTCCAAAAAGAGGACTTTGAAGAAGATTTATTTAACGGTGTTTATGCAAATTTAAATATACATTCCGTATTTGCAAAACCATATAATGCACGAGCCAAAGTTATAGAAAGATTTTTCAGAGAGTTTCAGGAAGAACTTGAAAAAGGAATGCCGAGTTACATTGGAACTTCTATTGAAGATAAGCCGGCGTGGTTAAAAAGAGGGGAACACTTACACGCAGAATGGCATAAAAAACTTACCAATAATCACATTCCGACAGTTGCGGAAGCATCTAAATATATTAATAGTTGGATTGAATTTCATAATAACCAACCCTGTCCGAATGATAAAACAAAAACAATCAAAGAGTGTTTAAATAGCGTTCAAAAACAAAACATTGATGTCCAAAGGCTCAATGATTTAATGATGAAAACAGAAGGCAGAACAATTAATAAACATGGAATTACGTTCTTAAATATGCATTACAGAAGCGAGGCAATTCTTGGAATCCGGGATAAGGTAAACATACGATACAGCCTGTTTGATTTGTCAAAAGTCAATGTTTATTCCACTAAAGGGGAATTTTTATGTGTTGCCCACCGAGTACAAAAAGTACACCCAATGGCTCGTGTTCTTGGAACTGTAAAAGATATGGAAGAATACAAGTATCAATTTGAAAAACAACAAAAAATAAAAAATAAATTAATTAAACAGGTAAAGAAAACATTTCCTGAAGAGGAACTTCAGGTTTTGGATATTGTGCCTGAGCAAATAATTAAAATCGAAGAATTTGAACCTGAAAAAACGGTTCGTGAACATAAATTAACCTCTCGTGAAAAACAAATGAATAAACCAATGTTTGATTCAGATTTTGAAAAATATGAGTGGTTAATGAATAACGGATGCACCAATCCTGAAGATAGGAAATGGCTCACAGATTATATTAGAAGTGACGAATACTACAACTTATATGGAGGTTAGCAGATGAAAACGAATGTATTTGTAAAAACAAAAAACGTCAAAAATTTTGTAGCACTTATGGAAGAACTTAAAAAACTTCCGCCAAATATTCCCAAAATAACACTTGTTTACGGAGAGTATGGTCTAGGTAAATCTGAAACAATCAAATGGTGGACATTTAGAAATGAATGTATTTATGTAAGAGCAAATCAAGGTATGTCAACAAGATGGCTGTTATCTGATATAGCCGAAGAACTAAATATTGAGACATTTTGGCATATTGATGAAACATTTAACGAGATTGTAAAAACGCTAGTAAAAGATCGAAAAACGATTATTGTTGATGAAGTTGATTATTTAATAGACAAAAAAACAATTGAAACCTTAAGGGATTTGCACGATAGAACAGGTTGTCCGCTTGTTTTAGTAGGAATGGCAAACGTAAATACTAAACTTGCAAGATATCCTCACCTGATAGATAGAATCTACAAACAGTATGAGTTTCAAAAATATAAACCTGAAGATATCAAGCAAATTTTAGAAGAATTAACTGAAGTACCGTTTACTGCTGACGGCTTAGAATATTTATCAACAAGAGAAAATCAGTTCCGCCAATTGGTTAAATTGTTAAATAAAATCGAGAAAAAAGCAGAAACAAATCAAATAAAAATACTTGATATGATTGCTGTTGAAAGATTAAACGGAATCAACAACAGAGAGGGTGTTGAAAACCGAAACAAAATGTTCAAAGAGTTGTTAATTGCGAATTATCCGATAAAGGAACTTTATGAGCGACAAGCCGATTGAAATTGAATTTGACAATAAAGAAGTTCATGAAAAACTCCTTAATCTTGCAAAGAGGACTGAAAACCTGCGACCATTGATGAAAAACATCGCAGGTATTTTCTCTTATTCAACTGAAGAGAATTTTAAAG
>OMVC01000193.1 GCA_900314375.1 uncultured bacterium | reverse complement strand
AAACCGCACGGGCTTAATAAAGTCGTAAAATAAAAGGGCAATATGCGTAAAATTTATGTAATAACAGGTTCAACATCAGGCATCGGGGAAGAATTGGTTAAAACCTTCTCACAAAATGGTGAAAATCTCGTTTTTGCAGGATACAGAAACCAAACAAAACTTCCGCAAAATTCACGTGAAAATATAAAATATTTTTATATTGATATGATGAATGAAACCTCAATTATTGAAGCTTCTAACTTTATCAAAACTAAAACAAATAAAATAGATACCTTGATAAATGTTGCAGGGAATGTTGTTGCAGGCCCGATAGAAAAAATTAATGTCGGCAGATTAAGAGAACAATTTGAAGTAAATACATTTTCTCACATTTTATTTACTCAAAATCTTGTCGAAACATTAAATGGCGGAAGAATTATAAATATAAGTTCCGAATCAAGTTACGGACATTTTCCGTTTATCAGTCCTTACTGTGCTTCAAAAAGAGCTTTAGATATCTTTTTTAACGCTTTTTCAATAGAAAATCACAAAAATATAAAAGTCATTTCCGTAAAACCCGGAGTAATAAAAACTCCAATCTGGAAAAAATCCGTTCAGTCTAATTTAGAATTTTTAGAAGGATGTGAAGAATATAAAAAAGAACTTGAATTTATAAAAAATAATGCGCTAAAAAATACAAACAAAGGACTTTGCACAGAAGAAGTCGCACAATTAATAAAAAAAATTGACAGCTTGAAAAATCCCAGAAGTACATATACCATTGGTAGAGATGCAAAATTCGCTCAATTTTTATCGATATTACCGCAAGATTTAACGAATAAAATAATAAAATTCGGGATGAAATGCCGAATAAAATAATTTTAAAAAATTCCTGTGGTATAATAGGGTTATTATGAAAGAAAAAGAGATTGATAAAATATATGCGCTTATTGAGAGCGGTGAATACGCAAAGTCTTTGGAATTAATCCAAAAAATACTGGAAAAAGATGAAAAAGATATTGATGCAAAAAAGCTTTTAGCTTTGTGTGAAGTGAATTTAGAGCATTTTCAGGAAGCAAAAGTTATGCTTGAAGATATTATCAAGTATTTGCAGGATGATGCAATTTGCTGGTATTATTTAGGATGCTGTTATGATAATTTAGGCGAGCTTGTTGAAGCAAAACACGCTTATAATACTGTCATAAAATTGCGCCCTGAATATGTTGATGTATATAAAAGTATGGCAATTGTTCACATTAAATCTGACGAACCGCAAAAGGCGATGGAATACGTAGAACAAGGGCTTAAATATTCACAGGATGATGATTATGCGTTTTATTATATTGCAGGCACCGCCTGCATGGCTGCACAAAATTTTGAAGAAAGTATAAAATATATAGAAAAAGCCATCGAATTAAGCCCTGATAATGTTCAATTATACAACAATTTAGGTACGGCATATTTGACAACAGGCAAACTTGATAAGGCTTTAGAAACTTATAAAAAGTCTATTGAATTGGATGACAATGATTCTTTGGCATATTTCAACATAGCATCAATTCTTCAGATGCAGGAAAATCATAAAGAGGCTTGCGAATATTTTGCCAAGGCACACGAAAAAGAGCCTGAAGATGACAGCTATATTATTGCTTGGGCAATTTCAGAAGTCAGATGCGGAGATATTAAGGGGGCAACAGAGCATTATAAATATTTATCTGCTGCATATCCGCAAAAAACAACATACAAATACAACCTTGCATGTTGTTTGCAAGCTTTGGGTGAATACGAATCTGCTATATCTATTTTAAATCAGCTTATTGTATTGAAGCCTAAATCAATTGAAGTAATGAAAAAACTTGCAACAATATATATGGCAATCGGTCAGGTTGCAAATGCAAAAGAAATCTATGAAAGAATCGTTCGTCAAGGGGTTACATCTTTTATGCCATATTATGAATTGGCACTATTATGCGTAAAAACAGGCGATACAGACAGAGCAGAACAGATGCTTAAAAAAGTTACCAAACTAAAGCCTGACTTTGCGCCGGCTCATAAAGATTTAGGGGTAATTTATTTGAATAAACGCTTGTTTGATTATGCAAAAACTGAATTTGAAGATGCGTATAATTATGCTCCTGACGATTACAAAATTGTACTTGAATATGCAAATTATTGCCATGCAACTTCAGACTTCAAAAAAGCCGATGAATATTATCAAAGAGCTTTGGAATTAAATCCTCACAGTGCTCAAGCGCTTGCTTTTTCGGCATTAAATAAAACCCATCTTAAAGAAATCGATACAGCAGTGGAACAAATAGAACACGCCTTAGAACATGTTCAACCGTCGCCGTTTTTGTTTTATATTGCAGGCAGAATTTATTTCTTGGCAGAAGATTTTGAGAAATCAAAAACAATGCTTATTAAAGCTTATGAAATGGAAAAAATGCCTGATGTACAAAATTTGTTGGGACTTTGTTATTTTGAATTAGGTGATTACAATCAAGCTATAACGATTTTTGAAAATATGCTTGAAAAAACTCCGCTAAATGTGAATGTGTTGTTAAACGCGGCAAAAAGTTACCACAAATTAGGTGATAAAGATAAGGCATTGGAATATCTCGACAAAATAGTCGATACTTTCCCTGATTGCGAAGAAGCACAGGAAATGATTCGAGAAATATCCTAACTGTTTGCAATTAATATTTGTCTGTATCATAATATCAGTATCGAAGGATATGTGTGATATGGCTAATATTTTAGTTTACAAATTAGACGGAAAAATTTATATAAATTTGACTAACAAATGTACAAACGATTGTATATTTTGTTTAAGAAAAGACAAGTCTGACGTTAAAGGTCAGGAATTATGGCTTGATAGTGAAGAATTTAGCGCAAAAGATGTTATAAAACAGTTGGTTGAACAGTTGAAAAGTTTAAAAGTTGAAAAGTTTGATAACAGTTTAAAGAACGAAACAACCCCTCAACCCTTCAGCCCTTCAACTTCTAAACCAAACGAAATCATTTTCTGCGGATACGGCGAGCCTATGCTTAAATTAGATATTTTAAAAGAAGTTGCCCGATATATTAAAGAAAAATATCCGCAAACCAAAATAAGAGTCAACACTAACGGGCATGCAAACTATGTGTATAAACGCAATGTTGTACCTGAATTGAAAGGTTTAATTGATGAATTTTCGGTAAGCTTAAACGGTGAAAATTCAAAAGAGTATGACGAACTTTCTCAACCCGTATTTGACAACGCTTATGAAGAAGTAAAAAATTTCATAAAAGCTTGTTCCGATGAAGGAATAGATGTTGTTGCAAGTGTGGTTGAAGGGTATAAAGGACGCCATATAAATCTTGAAAAATGTGAAAAAATTGCAGCCGATTTGGGTGCAAAGTTTAGAGTCAGAGAATGGATTCCGAACGGATACTAATATATAGAAAGGTTAATATATGAAAATTCAAAGTGTATCAAATCAAAATTTTAATGGGAATCTAAAATATGTAAACAAGTATATTACGAGTGTATCCGGCGCTAATGCTGAAAAATATCTTTCAAATATGGTCGGTAAAAGACAAGTACAAGATGCGATAAGAAAACTCGAAAGAGAAGATTTCGACCTTGTTGTCTCAAGAAACCCAGAAGACCCAAAATGGTTTGAAATAGCACCTGATTCAAATATTCAGCCCAAAAGCGTTGTATATGTGTATGAAACTCTTATGAAATCATCATTCTCAGAAGCGGTAAGCACTGCCATAAAACAATATAAAGCTTTAATTACAAAGACAAAGTAATATGTATTTTTGTAATATAATAAAATTATAAAATAAGAAAGGATAAAAGACATGACAGCAAATTTAGACAAAATTATGAAACCAAAGTCAATTGCGGTTGTTGGTGCTTCTACAAAAGAACACACAATCGGTTCTGACATCATGAAAAGACTTCAAGAATACAAGTTTAAAGGACAAATTTATCCTATTAATCCAAAAGGCGGTATTATTGAAGGTTTACAAGCTTACACTTCAGTATTGGAAGTTCCCGGTGATATCGATTTAGCAATTATCGTAGTTAATGCTAAATTCGTTTTGGATACAATTGATCAATGCCACCAAAAGGGTATTAAAGGACTTTGTATAATTACTGCCGGCTTTAAAGAAACAGGTGCAGAAGGTGCCGCAGCAGAAAAAGCATTATTAGCTAAAGTTCAAGAATACGGTATGAGATGTGTTGGTCCAAACTGCTTGGGCGTTGTTAACACATTACCTGAAATTTCAATGGACGGCTGTTTCGCAGAAAGTTTACCTGAACGCGGACATATCGGGTTCGTTTCTCAATCAGGAGCTTTAGGCGGCGGCATTTTGAATATCCTAAAAGACTTAAACCTTGGTTTTGCTCAATTTATTTCAATCGGTAACCAAGCCGATGTTAACGCTGAAACAGCTTTAGAATATTGGGAAAATGAATCTGACGTTGAACAAATTCTTTTATATATGGAATCAATTCAAAACCCTGCTAATTTCAGAAAATTAGCTTCAAGAATTTCAAAGAAAAAACCTATTTTGGCATTAAAAGCAGGACGTTCAGCAGCCGGTGCTTCTGCAGCATCTTCTCACACAGGCTCTTTAGCAGGCGCAGATAAAGCCGCTAATGCTTTATTAAACCAATCAGGTGTTATCAGAGAATATTCATTAAAGAATTTATTCTCAACAGCTAAAGTTTTTGCAAACTGCCCTATTCCAAAAGGTGACAGAGTCGCAATTATCACAAATTCAGGCGGTCCAGGTATCATGGCTACAGATGCCGTTTGCGAATACGGTATGCAAATTGCTAAAATTTCTGATGCTACAAAGGATAAATTAAGAAGTTTCTTGCCGTCAGCAGCATCTGTTAAAAACCCAATCGATATGATAGCATCAGCGCCAATAGAACACTACAAGCAAACATTAGAAACAGTTATCGCTGATGAAAACGTTGATATGATTATTTGTATTTACTTACCGTTCTTAGGTTTGAAAGATATTGATGTAGCAAAAGCTTTGATGGAAATTAAGGCTAAAAATCCTCAAAAACCTGTTATCGGTGTATTTATGACTAAATCTGAATTCTTCACAGCATTATCAGATATGGATGTTAACATTCCGTTCTTTATGTATGCCGAAGAAGCAGCAGAAGGTTTACACAGATTAAATCAACAAAGATTGTGGATAGAAAGACCTGAAGGTAAAATCCCATCATACTCGGTTGACAAATCAAAAGCTGCTGAAATTATTGCTCAATCATTAAGAGAAGGCAGAGAACAATTAACAACAAGAGAATCAATTGATGTATTGGATGCTTACGGTATCAGAGTTTGTAAATCAGGTTTTGCAACTACTGAAGACCAAGCTGTATCTATCGCAGATTCAATCGGTTACCCTGTTGTAATGAAAATGACTTCAAAAACAACATCTCACAAAACAGATGTCGGCGGTGTCAGAGTAAACATCCAATCCGCAGAACAATTAAGAAGCGAATACCAAGACCTTATTTCTAAATTGGAAGCAAAAGGCTTGCTTGACGGTTTGGAAGGTGTAATCATTCAAGAAATGGTTAAAGGTAATCGTGAAATGGTTTGCGGTGTTGCAACAGATCCTCAATACGGACATATGATGATGTTCGGTTTGGGCGGTGTATTTATTGAAGTTATGAAAGACGTAACCTTCAGAATTGCACCTTTAACTGATGTTGACGCTAAAGAAATGATTAAATCCGTAAAAGCATACAAATTGTTGGAAGGCGCAAGAGGAACAACTCCTGCTCAAATGGATCAAATCGAAGAAACAATCTTGAGATTATCTCAATTGGTATCTGATTTCAGCTTTATTACAGAACTTGATATCAACCCATTGTTAATTTCAGAAAAAACAGGGGAAGGTATTGCAGTTGACGGACGTATTAAAGTTAAAATGGAAGATGCAAAAAAATTCTTTGAATGTCATTGCGGCGAAGGCTGTGAATGCGGAGAAATTTGCACTTGCAATAAATAAGGTTAAATATTAAATACCAAAACAAAATGAGGTTCGGAATAATATCCGAATCTCATTTTTGGTCTAATTAATATAAAATCTTTAAACTCCTATAATGTTTATAATTCCTAAAATATAGCCTAATATTGCACAAATTCCCAATATAAATATCGGATCACGTTTAATTTTTATGCCGGCTAAAATTAGAACTATAAGCATTATAGAGCCTATAAGATGCAGATTTGAAGTAAATAATAATTTCACTCCAACTGCCGATAACAAGGCGCATCCTGCAGGTTTTAATGATTTTACAATACTTTTAATATATTTATTAGTTTTAAATTTATCAAGAATTTTAGATACAATAGTTACAAAGATATATGACGGGAGAATAATAGAGGTCGTTGCTATCAAAGCCCCGGTAATTCCCGAAGTTGTAAAACCGGCAAATGTTGCCATATTTATCCCAACAGGGCCCGGAGTGACTGATGAAACTGCAAGCATATCTGATAATTGAGATGTTGTAAACCAATTAAATTTTTCAGCAATGTCGTATAAAAACGGTAATGTTGCGTATCCTCCTCCAAAAGAAAAAACTCCGATATGAAAAAATTGTATAAAAAGTTGGAAGTATAATTCAATCATTTTCTTCCTCCTTTTTATTATTAAATTGGCAATTTAATACACCTATAACTATTGATAAAATAATAATTATGGCAGGTGAAATTTTTGTAAACAATGCCAATAATAAACATATTATATAAACCATTATTGTATATTTATCAACGATACATTTTGTCCACATTTCTTTTATTGCAAGGAATAAAAGAACAATAACGCCGATACCTACGCCCCAGAAGATATTTTGTATACTTTTATAATGAACAATTTCATTTAATATTGATGCCAGTAATACAATTGCCAAAAATGAAGGTAATATAATTCCGATAATTGCAGCTATAGCACCTTTCGTTTTCAAAAGTTTTCGGCCCGTAAAAATAGCAGTATTAACGGCGATTACTCCGGGCAAGCTTGAACTTAATGCATAAAATTCACATAATTCGTCAGAAGTTATCCATTTTTTCTTTTCTACAAGTTCGGATGTAAGTAAAGGTAAAATAACATAACCGCCTCCTAAAAGCATAGTGCCGACTTTAAAAAATGTTATAAAAATTGAGTAAAACGATTTTTCCATTACTAATGTTATAACATAAAATAAATGTACAAATAAATTCCGCATATATAATTAAGGACAAAAAAAAACCCTTTCTTTTGGAAAGAGTTTGGAATCTTTTTCAATTCCTCGTGTGTAGAAGGTTAGTGTGTAGTAGGTAGTGTATAATTTATGTCTCGTGTTTATTTCGAATTTATTATTTGCTTATCGCTTACATATTAATAAAGTATTTTTAAAGTATATAATTGCTATATCAATAAAATTATGTTACAAAACTTAACAATTCCGGCAAAATGTTTATTTGGTAAAAAGAACACATTTATGCTATAATAAGGTGTATATTATATTTTGAAGAGGAGATTAGTTATGCGTGCAGAAGAAAGAACCTTTGTTGCAATAAAACCTGATGGAGTTCAAAGAGAGATTGTCGGAGAAATTATTAAAAGATTTGAATCTAAAGGTTATAAGATTACGGCATTAAAAATGCTTCAGGTTACTGATGAGCAGGCAAAAGCTCATTATGCGGAACACGAAGGCAAACCGTTTTATCCTCGTTTGATAAGGTATATTCAAAGCGGACCGATTGTCGCTATGGTGGTTGAAGGTTATAATGCGGTTGCAGGGGTACGTCATTTGATGGGAGCTACAGATCCTGATAAGGCTGAAGTCGGAACTATTCGTGCAGATTTTGCTCAAGTAATGGAATATAATGTTGTTCATGGTTCAGACTCTGTAGAGAGTGCAGAAAGAGAAATCGCTATATATTTCAAACCGGAAGAAATATTTAATCAGCGTAAATGCATGTCAGAATTAGTTGTAGAGTATTTAGATGCGGATTAATTAAAGTTGTACCAATCTCTCCTACGGAGAGAAAAGAATTTAAATTTGATAACGAATAAAAGAAATCGGCGGAATTAAAATTTTAATTCCGCCGAAAATAAAAAGCGTATGTCTCGGTGATTCGGTCACCTTGACTATTAAGTTTTTGTTTTTGTGAGTCGGGTTTCTCCCAACCTTGAAAGCTTCTGTTGTAGCGGTAGACTAAAGTCTACCCTACAGGTTACCCTACAGGCTACAGGATTATTTTGCTCTTGATAATAGAAATCTTGCAGCTGTAGAACTTGGTGATACTGTACCATCATGGAATACTATCGGATATATATCTCTTATATCACTGGGTCTAAAGTTATTGCATAATGCAGCAGCGCCTAAACCTGAATTATTTGCAGCGATGTTTGCATTGTTACACATTACAGGTTGATTAGGTGCGGCAGCACCATTTACATCAATGAAACCATGACATTCAGCACCTAATGTAGCAGGGTCAGTTCCTGGAACTACTGTGCAGGTATTTGTGGCACCAGATGGTACTGCTATCCAAGAACCGTCCGGTAATGCATATACATGAGCTGTATTTGGAGCTCCTGCTTGACCGGCAGCTATTCCCCAGGTTGGAGCATTGCCTGTTAAACCGTTAGCAGCAACATAGGCATTTGCTCCTGTATTTATATAACGAACATTAGCCAAGGTAGCATTTACAAAAGCGCAAATACTTGATCTTCTGTTCGCTACAGTATTTGATTCTAAATTGTCAGTTCGAGCTTGTGCCGCATTACAAGCTACTGTATAAAGATTAAAAGTCATCTCGTGCTGTGCAATAGCCATTTCTGCGGCATTCGTTAATGTTGCAAATGTCTTTTTGTACTGTGATGTCCATCTTGTTGAATTAGTGTTTTGTATCAATGACGGGATAGTCATCGCTGCAACTACACCAATGATACCCAAGGTAATTAATACCTCCGCAAGAGTAAAGCCGAATCTTTTTTTCATAAATCTTTTCATCCTTTCTTTTTTCATCCTTAAGTATTATGCCAAGTTTTTGGATAATACTTGCGGATTAATAACAACTCTTTATTAATATTATGACGTATCGTGCCAAGTTTGTCAAGTGTAATTGGCACGATAAAACATATTTTATTTTTAGATTAGGTGTAAAATTAAGATATTATGGCAATATTAAGTAAGTTATTAGGGCAGAGGATTAAAGATTTACGAAAAAGAAACAAGTTAACTCAAGCAGAGCTGGCAGAAATCATCGGGATGGAAACAACCAATTTATGTAAATTAGAAAATGGAGGCCAAATTCCGAAAGAAGAAAATATGGAAAAGCTCGCAAAAGCCCTGCAAGTTAATATAAAAGATTTATTTGATTTTGGCTATATGAAGTCTACACAAACTTTGCAGCAAGAATTGGTTGATATTATACTTGGTGCAACAAGAAAAGATTTAGAAATGTATTATAAGCTTATTATGGCAACAAAAGAGGCTTAACTTATAAAGTGCTATACGGTAATAACATCTCTCATTTAGTTATATTGTCATTCCGAACTTGTTTCGGAATCTTATAATAAACGTAAAAATAAATGATGCTAAAACAGGTACAGCATGAAAGTTTCACGATTTATACCATAACATTATATATAGTTGTCTTATATTTTATTCAAAATCAAGCAATATTTTTGAAGATGATTTTAATAATTCCCAAGCCCATTTTGCGATTATATAGCCGCCGACAATTCCTATTATCGGGTCTAATATTGTCCATCCAAAATATTTTCCAAGCAGCAATGCTATAATTGCAAGAACTGATGTCATCGCATCCGCCACTATATGCAAATATGCAGCTTTATAGTTAAGGTTTTCATTGTGATGATGTTCATGATGGCAGTCACAGTGCTCATCTTCACAATGGCAGTTATGTTCTTTGTGCTCTTTATGCTCATGACAAGATTCGTGCGAACAGATGCCGCAGGTGTGTTCGTGGTTGTGAAAATGTAAATGACTGTCACCCTCCATAATTAAAATGCATAACAGATTTACAACCAAGCCTATTACAGCAACTAAAATGGCGTCACTAAATGAGATTGATAACGGGTTTATAAACCTTTCAACAGATTCCCAAATAATTCCTAATGCTGTAAATCCCAATAATATAGAACTTGTGTATCCGCCAAGAGCGTTTAATTTTTGCGTTTTATCTTCGTGCTTTATAGCAACAATGCAGACTATTAAGGTTATTATAAATGCGACAGCGTGTGTTCCCATATGGAATCCGTCTGCTGTCAGAGCCATTGAATGGGTAATTATGCCAAAATATATTTCGGCAAACATCATCGCTAATGTTATAATAATAACTGCTATTGTGCGTTTTCTTAAAATCTTATTATCCATAATTCCAATTCCTCTTTACTTTATTCTAAATCATATCTTGATTTTTTGCAAGGTATAAATCAAATATTATGCGAAGACTTTAGCCTTATAAATTTTTGTAGTAATATTTAATTATGGAAAAAGAATGTTTATTCAGCGGGAAAAAAGTTCAGATAGGTCCTGAATCGGGATATGACAATTATATTATGGCGATTGAATCAAGCTGTGATGAAACAGCTTGTGCAATTGTGAAAAACGGCAGAGAAGTTGTTGCAAATGTTGTTGCTTCCCAAATAAAAACCCACGAGAAATTCGGTGGCGTTATTCCTGAAATCGCTGCGCGAGAACACATGGAAGCCATAAATATCGTCGTCGAAGAAGCTTTTGAACAATCAGGATTGAAGCCTGAAGATATAACAGCTTTTGCAGGGACTGTCGGACCGGGGCTTGTAGGGTGTTTGTTAGTCGGGTTAAACGCAGCAAAGACACTTGCTTTAGTGCATGACAAACCGTTTATCGGTGTTAATCACCTGAACGCTCATCTTTGCGCTAATTATATCGATACGGATATCAAACCGCCATTTATGGCGCTGCTTATTAGCGGAGGGCATACTCAAATTATTGATGTCGAGTCTTATTCAAAACAAACAATTTTAGGTGAAACTATTGATGATGCCGTCGGAGAAGCTTATGACAAAGTCGCAAGGTTAATAGGTTTGCCGTACCCCGGAGGTCCGAAATTGGATAAATTAGCACAAATAGGTAATCCGAATGCTTACGAACTCCCGATATCGCGCGTCGACGGTTACAATTTCAGCTTTAGCGGATTAAAAACTGCCGTTTTAAGACTAGTCAAAAAATTAAAAGAAGAAAACGGAACAGATGAATTAACAGAAACTCAAATAAATGATGTTTGTGCAAGTTTTCAGGAATGTGTTTCTAAAACTTTGGCTAAAAAATTAAAAAAAGCGCTTCAGGAACGTGGATATAAACAGGTCGTAATTGCAGGCGGAGTTGCTGCAAACTCTGAAATTCGTAAAAAAATATTCGAATTTGAAAAAGACGGTTACAGAGTAAACGCACCAATTATGAAATATTGTACGGATAATGCCTCTATGGTTGCTTCTTGCGCGTATTTTAATACAAATACTTTTGATGATGTGGATGTTGAAGTCTTTTCAAGAGTTTAAGAGGTGAAAAATGCTTGTTTTTACGGGATTTGGTCTGATATTATGCTTGTTTTTATACATTGGAATAATGTTTGTTGTTTCAAGATTAATTCCGGAAAGTGCAACAAAATTTGATACGGTATTATTTCTTGTAATAGGTAATATTATAGCAACGATAATAAATTATCTTATTGCTAAACAATTAAATAAAGACGGCTTGAAGCATACTATTGGCGCTGGTGTTTCTTTAGAAAAAGCTGTTTTAGGTCTCGGTATCGGAGTTTGTATTCTTGCTGTCATTATTTATTTTGCAAAGTAATTAAACAATTACGTTTTGAGTTACTTTTGACAATATGAAATCCGTTATATCATTTTCAATATGGCATCCGAAATGACCGTTGATTTCTTTTATGAAATAGCAAGGGCTTGTAACGTTTATTTCAATAATTTTGCCGTCGATAACATCCAAACCTGCCATGTATATTCCCATTGAATTTAATTTTTGAGCAACAGGTTTAAATGATTCATATTCACTATCTGATAATACAGCTTTATGAATATTAGAATCATTGTGTTCGCAGAATTTGAAATCATTATTTGACGGAACTTTTTGAACACAATAAGGCAAAATCTTATCGCCTAAAAATAAAACTCTCTTATCGCCGTAAATTGCTTTATCAATATATTTTTGTACCATAACCGCTTTTGAGCCGTTTTGGGTCATTTGATTAATTATTACCGCAGTATTTTTATCACCTTTTTGTAAATACATTACTCCACCGCCAAAACATTGATTTAACGGCTTTAAAATGATTTCACTGTTTTCATTTAAAAATTCAAGAATATCGTTAAAAGATGATGTTACAATATTTTCAGGCATTAAATCATTAAACATAACAGAATGCAGCTTTTCGTTAAAATTCCGAACTGCAGTCGTATCATTCATTATAAAAGTTTTGCTTCTGTCGACAAAATCGAAAATATATGTAGCATTGATATAATCCAAATCAACCGGAGGATCCGGTCTGAACATTACCAATTGAAAGTTTTCAATAGCGGATTCTTTTTGCGAATCTTTATCATAGAAAATATTCCCGTCTTTTAAGTATGAAGAATAACAATGGACGTAAGCTTTTGAGGATTTTAACTTTAGCATATCAATTGTTGCTATTGAAACTTCACATCCGCGTTCCAATAAACTTTTTATAATCCAAAAATTTGTAACCAAATTGTTAAATTCAAAATATTTTAATTCAATTCTGTCGATTATAAATAAAACTTTCATAAAAATTTACTCCCCATTTATTCTATTTATACCATATAAAGACATAAAAAAATAGCCCCCAA
>OMVC01000098.1 GCA_900314375.1 uncultured bacterium | reverse complement strand
CACTATAAGAGATAAAGATTTTAACGAGTTTATTGACTCTCAAATCTCTGCCGGGGTTTTAACTCCTGCTAATAAAGATGCTGTTTTAAATATTTTACAGGACTTGGACAACGTCAAAAAGTTTGACGAGTCCTCCAACAGCATCGATAAGTTTAAAACATTCATCTGTGCATTACCGAAGCAAGTTGAGTTTGATGAAATTGCACAAAAAAATGCAAAGAAAAAGACTGAAGACGATCTAAAGTATGCTGATGCAGATGAGGAAAGTTTAGAGATATTCAAACAGGCACAGTCTATCGCCCAAGAAGAAAATATCTCATTTCGTGAAGCACTATTAAAGATTAAGGAGGTATAAATGGGGCGTTTAGAAGAATTAAGAATTAATGCCTATTTGTCCGAAGTTGCACGAGGATACAGTAATAATTCATTTATTGCTGAAAGTTTATTTCCTGTAATTAGTTCGGATTTGGAAAAAGTGGATATCTTTGAATTTAACAAAGAGGCATTCCAAGTTTATGACACAGAACGTGCAATTAGAGCTAATTCAAATGTAATTAGTCCTAAAGGATTTAAAAAGCATACAACAACCCTTACAGAACACGACTTGGCTTATCCGATCGATTATAGAGAAGAGGAAGAAGCTCGTAAAATCAAGTTGCAAGTACACGCAACAAACGTTGTAACACAGGGACTTTTATTAAAACTTGAAACACAATGTGCCGCATTAGCACAAGATCCGACAAAGTATCCTGCAACAAATAAAATTGCTTTATCCGGCACAAGTCAATTTACACATAAAGACTCCGATCCTGTTGGTGTAATTGATGATGCAAAAGATGCAATTTCAAGACAAATCGGTCAAGATCCAAACACTCTCGTTATGGGACAAGAAGTATGGGAATCATTAAAAAGGAATGAATCTCTGAAAGGCTTAATTGCAAACTCTACAAATAAAATCGTAACTCTCGATTTATTAAAAGAGTTCTTTGAAGTTGAAAATATTGTCATTGGAAAGGCGATTTATTCAAATGCAAGCGACCAGTTTGAGAGAGTATGGGGAAACAATATTATCCTTGCTTATGTTCCAAAACTTAATGCAAGAACAGAATACGATCCTGCTTTTGCTTACACTATCCGCAAAAAAGATGCTCTTCAAATTGATGAGTACGAAAAAGAAGGAAACAAAGTCCGCTACATTCGTGCGACTGATATTTACACCCCATTCCTCGTTGGTGCTGAAGCCGGTTATTTAATCTCAAATGTAAACGGAACAAAAGGAGGTAACGGTGGCAACTAAAAAATACAAAGTTAAAAACACTAACATTTTGCACAATGGTGATTTGTATAAAATCGGCGATGTAATTGAGCTTGACGATAAACAAGCTACAAAATTGCAAGATGTATTAACTGTGGTAAAAGAAACCTCCACAACAAATAAAAATCAAAACAAAACAAAGACAGAAAACTCTGAAAAATCAGGAGGTGAAAATGGCAAATAAACTATATAAACCTTTATTGATTGATTCTGTGCTTGCAACTGCTGACCTACCAAAACAAAGATTTATTTCTTTTAATGGCGCAGTTTCAGGAGCCGGAGAAAAAGCCTACGGTATTTGTGATGTTGAAACCGAATCAGGTCAGTATGCACCAGTTGCAACAATAGGTATTTTACTTGTTGAAGCAGGCGGCACAATTACTGTCGGATCCGAAATCACATCAGATGCCAACGGGAAAGCAGTCACTTTAGGTGATAATCAGAAATCAAATGGTTATGCTCTCGATGACGGAGCTGAAGGTGATGTCATCAGAATAATCAGAGGCATTTAATGTCTTTCTACTGTACCCCCGAAGATATTGAAAAGCAAGTTAGTACACATACCCTTATCCAGCTAACTAATGACAACCCCGATCAGGAAACTGTCGATACGGTTGTCTGCGAGGAAGCACTTATCTACTCCTCTACCCTTATTGATGGTTATTTAAGGGGAAAATACACACTACCCTTAAATAACCACTTTCCTTTATTACGGATAAGAGTTAAAGAACTTATAAGGAATGAACATTGAAAAAAATCGGCACATTGAAAACCCCAACCATAAATCAAAATGGCTACCATAAAAACATTCTGACTAAAGAGAGAATTGGAACATTATTTATTTATCCGACAGATTACACCCCTGATGACTGTTTATCTTGTGACGGGTATTCTCTTTTGATTATTGATTACGAGGATTTATACAAAGTTATTGGAAAACAATTTAACCAAGAAAACGATCTTGAAAATACATTCAGAATACCTGATTACAATATCACAGGCAGATTCTTGCAACCAAACAGTAATGTTGGTGTTCAGATTGATGCAGGCTTACCAAATATTACTGCTACTTTTGGAGTCTTGAGCGGTCCTCAAGGAAGTCCATCATTTAGCGGTGCTGTTTATAATGCAGGAGCTTTTGGCTCTGGTGTATCTCATAATAATGCAGCACACCACAGATCTGTTTCATACGCTCTTGATGCTTCCCGTTCATCAGCAATTTATGGCAAATCTGCTACAGTTCAACCTAACTCTCAAACAGTCCGTATCTGCATCAAATACAAATAGGAAAATATATGAAAATATCAAACCTAATTACAAATGAAGTTAATCAAAATGAATATCACTTCAATAAATTAACAAGAAATAAGATCGGGATTTTATATGTCGCTCCTGTGAATATAGTTCCCGAAGACTGTCTTGCGTGCGATGGTTATGTATTAAAAATCATTGATTACAAAAAACTTCATTCTGTAATTGGGAACTATTTCAACACAGGTGAAGAAGCCGAAGATGAATTCAGAATCCCTGATTACAATATCACAGGTAGATTTTTACAACCAAGTAAAAATGTCGGGATTTCAATAAATGCAGGACTACCTAATATTACAGGAAAAATTGATGCAAGTAATACTAATGCAAATGCCGAAGCTTTTGGTGAAACATATCCTGATCAAATTACAGGTGCTTTTGAAGGCATTTGGGGATATCAATCAGCTTTGCCCGATGCACAAGGCGGAACAATGTTAAGAGGTTTTGATTTTGATGCATCTCGCTGTAATACGATTTATGGCAGTTCTAATACCGTTCAACCCCCATCACAAACAGTCCACATCTGTATCAAATACAAATAGGTGAATAAATGAAATTATTTAATCTTTCAGTTAATCAATTAAATCAAAACGGATATTCAAAGAATATGCAAACAAAAGGAAAAATCGGAGCATTATTTGCATTCCCGATAAAACACACTCCTGATGATTGCTTATCTTGTGACGGATATTCTCTTTTAATAGTTGATTACAAAGATTTATATAATCTGCTCGGAAAAACATTTAATAAATCAGGTGATGCTGAGGACACTTTCAGAATCCCTGATTACAATGTTTCAAAAAGATTTCTTCAGCCGGGATCGGAGGTTGGAACTTTAGTCAATGCAGGACTCCCGAATATAACAGGTCAATGGCATAATGTCGGGGTTGAACCGGGAGCGGCAGGTGTTAGTGGTGCATTTGTAAATCACAATTGGGGAAGCAATTTCTTTTATCACGCAAGTGGTCGTGCTTGGGGATTGGGAGGTTTTGATTTTAATGCCGCTCGCTGTTCAGGAATTTATGGTGCATCTTCAACAGTTCAACCCCCGTCACAAATTATTCATATCTGTATCAAATACAAGTAGGCAAAAATGGAAATAAAAAATCTTAAAACAAATCAATTAAATCAAAACGGATATTCAAAGAATGTGCAAACAAAAGGAAAAATCGGAGCTATTTATACATTCCCTGCCGATTATACTCCTGATGATTGCTTATCTTGTGAAGGGTATTCTCTTTTAATTATTGATTATCAAGATTTATATAAAATTCTTGGAACTAAATATAACAAGTCAGGCGATGCATCAGGAACTTTTAGAATTCCTGATTACAATATTACAAAAAGATTTCTTCAACCGGGAACAGATGTTGGTACGCAAATTGCGGCAGGAATACCTGACCATACGCACACCGTATCTGCTTTTAATTGGGATAGTTCAGGAGTTGCCGAAGAGGGAAGAGGAAATCCTGATTATGGTCATCAAAAAACACTTACAACAAGTAAAGCATCCGCAAGTAATGCAATTTATGGAAAATCCACAACCGTACAACCTCCATCACAAATAGTTCATCTTTGTATCAAATATAAATAGGAAAATATATGGAAATAAAAAACCTTAAAACAAATCCCCTTAATCAAAATAATTACAATATAAATAAACAAACCCCCGATCAGGTTGGCTCTCTTGTTGTTTATCCTGTAAATTACACGCACGAGAACACTTTGTCCTGCGATGGATATGTACTTTTAATTGAAGATTATCCTTTGCTTTATTCGGTAATTGGGAAAAAGTTCAACACAGGAACTGAACAAGCAACCGAATTCAGAATTCCTGATTACAATATTTCAGGTCGTTTTCTTCAACCGAGTTCAAGCCCTGCAACGAAAAAAGAAGCGGGTTTGCCAAATATCACAGGTTCTGTTGGTGTCTGCGGTACGGGATATACCTGTACAGGTGCTTTTTATTACCTACAAAAAGGAAGTGCGTTATCAAATTCAGGTGAGCAAGATAATGTGCATGGATTTGATGCTTCCAGATGTTCAAAAATTTATGGGAAATCAACAACAGTTCAACCGCCATCACAGGGCGTTCATGTATGTATTCGTTATAAATAAAGGAGTTTTATATGACATCACTATCAAAAGTTTGTCTGCATTGGACAGCAGGAAGCAATAAACCCTGCGATACCGATTTAAAAGCATACCATTTTTTAATTGATTCTAATGGTCGAATTTATCCGGGGACACACAAACCTGAAGATAATTTGAACTGTAAAGATGGGAATTATGCAGCACATTGCGGTGGTGGAAACACCGGATGTATCGGAGTTTCTTGTTGTGGGATGTATGGCTTTAATTTAAAAGATAAAAAAACAAAATATCCTCTAACTCAAAAACAAGTGGAGGCGATGTGTTCAAAGGTTGCAAAGCTATGCAGTTTATATGGAATTACAGTTTCAGAAAAAACTGTTTTTACACATTATGAATTCGGTCAATCCCATCCTAAAACTTCAAGTTATGGAAAAATTGATTTCACATATCTTCCGTATTTACCAAATCTACAAAAAGAGAGAATTGGCGATTATTTAAGGAACAAAATCCAATGGTATCAAATTCAACAAAAGAAAGGGAAATAACTAAACTTTTTTAGAATGTTTTTTAGATGCTGTAATATCAAAACTCCGTTTAATAATAGAATCCAATACTTCTTCATCAATCATATTCACATCTACCTTACACCAATGAGAT
>OMVC01000038.1 GCA_900314375.1 uncultured bacterium | reverse complement strand
GAAAAACAAGGCTGGAGCTTGAACGCAGGTCGTTATGTCGGTGTTGCAGAAACTGAAGAGGAAGATTATGTTTTTGAAGACAAGCTCAAAGAACTCAATACCGTACTTGAAAAGCTGAACACCGAGTCCAAAGACCTTGAAGAAAAGATTGCACATAATATTAAAGAGTTGTTGGGTGTGTAAAATGGCTTGGGTAAAAGAATATCTTGGGAATAGGCTGAAAGTTATATCTGGGTACGCTTTTAAAAGTTCTGACTTTTTAGATATAAAAGAAAACAATATTCCTGTAGTAAAAATAAAAAACATAAAAAACGGTTATGTAGATATTGAAAATGATACACAATATGTTTCAAATGAAAAATTAAACATAGATGATAAATTTAAAGTTTTTAATGGGGATATTTTAATATCTTTAACTGGTTCACAAATTACTCAACCCAATTCTGTTGTTGGGAGAATTGCAAAATGTTATTTTAATGACAATCAAATAGCATTGCTAAATCAAAGAGCTGGAAAGTTTATAATAAATGAAGAAAAATTAAATAAAGATTTTTTATTTTATCTTTTATCTAATGATATATATAAACAAAAACTTGCTTTAATGGGACACGGTGCGGCAAGTCAAGCAAACATAAGTCCCTCTCAAGTAGAAAGTTTGGAAGTATATTTGCCAGATAAAGTAGAAGAACAACAAAAAATCGCAAAAATTTTATCAAACTATGATGATTTGATAGAGAATAACAACAAGCGGATAAAGATTTTGGAAGAAATGGCTCAAAAAATCTATAAAGAATGGTTTGTTGGTTTCAAATTCCCAAACCACGAAACCGCAACTTTCAAACAAACCGACCTCGGCAAAATACCTACCGATTGGGAAATTAATAAACTGTCTGATTTTGGAGAAACAATCACAGGGAAAACTCCAAGTAAAAATGATGATAGCAATTACGGAAAAGAAGTAGATTTTATAAAAACCCCAGATATGCACAATGGGATTTTTTGTCTTGATACTGTTGAACATTTGTCTTTAAAAGGTGCAAATACACAAAAAAATAAATTCATACCAATAGGTAGTATTTGCGTTAGTTGTATTGGCACAGTTGGTGTTGTTGCCATTACAACAAAAAATAGTCAAACAAATCAACAAATTAACTCCATTATTCCTAAAAATAGCTTTTATAGAGAATATTTATATTTTGTTTGCAATAATTTAAAGCCTACTTTAGAAAATCTTGGTGCAAACGGTGCAACAATGACAAATGTTAATAAAAATAAATTTGACAATATTCAGGTATCAAAGCCAAGCGATAAACTACTACAAGCTTTCTCACAATTAATAAAACCTATATTTGAACAAATTAAAAATTTATCATTAAAAAACCAAACCCTCAAACAAACACGCGACCTACTTCTCCCCCGCCTAATCTCCGACGAAATTGATGTTGAAAATATGGAGATTGTATAAAATCATGAAATGTGCTACAATCCAAACAGGAATTGGTATATGAAAAACGAGAAAATCCAAGAACTAATAAGCTGTCCAAAAGTTGTTGTTGATAAACCAAGACGGACTTTTAAGAATAAAGGAAAGCATAAAGAGAATGAGTTTGTTCTAAATGCTAAAAATTCTGGTGAAAAATTTATAGTACGATTACGCAAACATTCAGAATTTGTAGAAAATTTCTCAATAATGTTGGAATATTTTGATTCTGAATTAAATATGAACATAAAACTAATAAGATTTAATGGACCGCACCAAAGTATTCATAGAAATATGGTGATTAATAACGAGACTTGGAGTTCTAAATCCCATATTCATATCGCTACACAAGAAGCAATAGAAGCAGGACAAAGAGCAGAAAATTTTGCAGAAATTACAGAAGAATACCAAGTTTTTGAAGAAGCGTTAATATTATTTTGGCAACGAGTTAATATAACGGAAGATATTGAAAATTATTTTCCAAATATTAGACAACGGTCATTATTTAAAATTATAAAATAGGATTTAAAAATGAATTTTATAGATATTATAAAAGAAAATATAAAACCATATATTGATGTAAAAGAAATAAGACCAAACTTATATCAAGTAATTGCACCGTTTTTTCATGAAGACGGTGATATGGTTGAATTCTATATCGAAAATAAAAATGGGCATATTAGAATTTGTGATTGTGGTATGACTTTAATGA
>OMVC01000068.1 GCA_900314375.1 uncultured bacterium | reverse complement strand
ATCAATATAATCTGGAACAGTTTTTCTAGATGTAGAATATAATGAAACACTGATACCTTCATTTCCAACACAATCAATATAATATTCACATATATCTTTTAAAGTTGCCATCCTAGGTTGAGTATATCATGAATATTGTTTTATGGTAAAATAAAGGTATTCAAAGTTATCAATAATTGGAAAGTTTCAAAATGTATAAACCGCCATTTGAAATTACATCAAAAATAATTGAGCTTATTTCTAATATCTCGGAAAAAATCGGAGAAATAAATTATCTTCAGGATAATCCGTATCATATTCAATTGCGGAAAGAAAATAGGATAAAAACCATCCATTCATCTTTGGCTATTGAAAACAACAGTTTGAGCTTAAAACAAATTACGGCAATAATTGACGGCAAACATGTACTTGGAAATCCAAATGAGATTAAGGAAGTAAAAAATTCTATTCAGGCTTATGATTTGCTTTTATCCCTTAATCCATACAAAGAGAAAGATTTACTAAAAGCACATAAACTTATGATGCAGGATTTAGTTGATAGAAACGGTAAATACCGAACAGATGGAGTCGGTATATTTGACGGAGAAAAAGTCGTTCATCTTGCACCTCCTGCTAACAGAGTTCCGGAACTTATGTCTGATTTATTCAAATGGCTGAAAACTAGTGATGTGCATCCACTTATAAAAAGCTGTGTTTTTCATTACGAATTTGAGTTTATTCACCCATTCCAAGACGGAAATGGCAGAATAGGGCGTTTGTGGCAGACTGTAATTTTAAAAGAATGGAAAGAAATCTTTGCTTGGCTTCCTGTTGAAACATTAATTAAAGAAAATCAAAAAGAATATTATAAAGTTCTTGGTGCAAGTGATAGTGCTGCAAATAGCACAAAATTTATTGAATTTATGCTTTCATTAATTTTGAATACAATAGAAGAAATTATCTCAACAGAAAAAAAGGTTACCAAAAAGGTTACCATAAAGGTTACTATAAATCAGCAAAAAATCATTGATGCAATTAAGTCAAATCCGTATGTAACGCAAGAAGAACTTGCTGGTATTATTGGGATTACAAAGAAAAGCATAACTGCCAATATGAAAAAACTACAAGATTGTGGATTAATTAAAAGAATTGGTGCTAATAAAAATGGTCATTGGCAAGTTAATGAATAATGTTTTGTGTTGCTATGTAAAGATTTGAGTGCTTTCTATATACTTTCACGCTAATGTGTTTCCTGATATAAGGAGGAAATATGAAAGAAGTTAGCGGATACAATATTAGCGAGCAGGAGTTCAAGAAAATTAGCAAGTGGGCAGAGGATGTGTATAATATAGCCGTCATTGTGGATTACTTTGTCGGTAATCAGTCGGAAATTGAAGAGTGCTATAACCTTGCTCCTGTTATTAAAATTTTAAGAAATAATGCGGATTTATTAAATGCATTTTTTATTGATACTGAGGGAAATAAAAATTAACTCTTCAATCTCATTTCAAACGTTGTTCAAAAAGTGTTCAACAGACTTTTTAAGAAAAGTTAAATGTAAAATTGGTATAATTTAATATTCAAAAATTAAAACTGCTATAAAACCGTTTTAAAACGGTTTTAAAAACTTAGATAAAACCATCTTTTTTCATCATATTCTGAAAATCTAAATCCATTTCTTCATCCATATCAACAACTTGTTTTATAATCCTTAAAAATTCTTCCTTAGTATAGCTTTGTTTTCGCTTCTTTAAAACCTCATCCATCAGATTAGTGAACATATACATTCGAGAAGGGTCAATAAACCTATTATTATCCATATCACTATGAAAATCATCAAGCATTTTATGGGCAAGTGCATACATTGCATCTTTTGATATCGTATTAGCTTTCAAAAACCCATCACGTTTTATTCCCCAATCACCAAGAGCTTTCCACCGTCTTATGGTTCTGTCGCATACTCCGATTCTTTTTGCGATTTCTTCTTCGGTTATAAATTGCTCTACATACATTTTTTCTGCAATATCAAAAAACTTATCTCTTTTCATTTATCCGCAACCCCGTTTTTTCTGTTGTTTGGCAATAATTCTATCGGTTTCATATAAATACAATTCCTCTTCCG
>OMVC01000026.1 GCA_900314375.1 uncultured bacterium | reverse complement strand
GAATGAACAAAAAGAAATTCTTAATTTCTCACTACATTCCTATAATATTAATTATGTAAAGTTTCTAATAAGGGTGTTGTAAAATTTTTATTTTGTATTACAATTATAGTAATATAAAATAAATAGGAGATTTATTATGGCATGCGGCTTTTTAGAAATGGAAATATTAAACACATTTTGGAGTTTGACATCTGAAAATGAAGACAGAGATATCTCTATTCAGGATGTTGTGGATGCATTATCATCTAACGGTGTCGAAAGGGCATATACGACAATAAAAACCGTAATGGACAGATTGGTTGCCAAAAGTATTTTAGTCAGATATAAAACAGGTAAAAAGTTTTTCTATAATGTAACAATGGACAAGCGTGAAATGGCTTTGGATATGATGAAAGAATTTACCGACAATTTCTTTGACGGAAATACCGCAGAAATGGTTCGCTTTGTTGAAAGAGAAACTGTTGAATTATTGGTAAAATAATTTATGTCCGATTTTATAGAAGATAGAAAGTTCGTCGCACGTTTATTAATGAAGGTGCGCTTGGGTGAATTGTCTGTCCGTCAGGCAATGATGAATTATCCAAAAGACGTGAAAGATGAAACTTTAATAGCTGCGTATCATGCGCTTATTCATTATGAAGCCGATGAAGATATTCGTGCTAAAGATGAATTGTTTAAAGAAGAACAAGACGATTATTTGGAATTTATTTCAAATACGCTTGCAAAAGGGGAAGATTTACCGCAAAATATTATTGATAATTATAAGGAATTTTATTCAAATGCTCCTATTTTGCACAAGAAAAACGGATTTTTTACCGGTTTTTGGAAATATTTAAATATAAAGGAAAAAGATAAATGAAGAAATTTATAATAATGTTAATGTCAGTTTGTGTTATTGCTTCTGTTGTTCCTGTGGTAAAAGCTTGTCATTTCAGGAAAAATACATCTTCTGTCAAGTCCGGAAGCTCCGTAATTGAGCAGAAAACAAAAGTATTGCCGACTATGGATTCAGAAGTCGCTAACGGCAATACTATATGGGTCGGCACATTTCAGATTGTTTGGAATGAAGTGATTGATAATATTGTAAAAGGGCCGTTAGAGTTTGTTGGCGGTACGAATGATACAGGTAAAAGTTTAAATAAAAGAGAATTTAATAAAACCGATATTAGCGAGGATTCATATTATACAAAATTTGGTATTGTTTCACCAAAATTAAAAAAAGAAATAGAAACAGGCATAAAAGAAAAGTTTAACGAAACAAGCGATATTTTGGGATTGATAGATTTTACTTATGACCCTCAAAAGATGCTTATTTATGCAATGTTGAAAAAAGATTTCAAATTCTTGGAGGCTTTCGAGAAGTTAGATGAAGAAACTTTTGGCACAAATCCCAAAAAAGTAAAATATTTTGGAGTAAAGGCAGACAGCAGTTATAAATTGTATAAAAATTTAACCGCATTATTTTACAATTCAGAGGATGATTATGCAGTTAAATTGCATACCAAATCCAATGATGAGGTTATATTATACAGAACTGATGATGTAAAAAAACTAAATGAGTATTTTGAAGATATAAAGACTAAATCCGATAAATACGAAGGTGAAAAATATTTCGGACATAATGACAGATTTAAAGTCCCTGAAATCAGTCTTTATGAGATAACAAACTTTAAAGAGGTTGAAGGCAAAAGTATAAAAGGTACTGATTTTAGAATCGATAAGACGATAGAAACAATAGATTTTAAAATGGATAATGAAGGCGTAAAATTAAAAAGTGAAGCAGCAATGATGATGGCGACTTCTGCTGCTCCGGGTTTTAGACCGCAAATACGTTATTTCTATTTTAATAAAAATTTTGTACTCTTCTTAATCGAAAAAGATAAACATGTTCCGTATTTTGCAATGCGTGTAGTTGATGTTGCGAAGTTGAACGAAACGGGTAAAAATTAATTTTAAGATTATATAAAGATTTTGATATATATTTTTTGTTATAATATAATCGTGATATAATTATATTATTAGGGATATATTATTAAAAGGAAAATATATAATGACAGTTCAAGATTGGTTTGAAAAACGTAAAGAAGCTCAAATTCAACGCAGAGCCTTGGAAGCAAGAGTTGAGATTGAAGCAAATCCTGACTTGTGGACTAAATGCGTTCATTGTAATGCTCAACTGTTGAAAAAAGATATAGAAGAAAACAGTATGGTTTGTCCTGTATGTGATTATCATTTCAGGGTAAGTGCAAGAACAAGAATCGAGCAATTGTTTGATGAAGGTTCTTTTGAAGAATATTTTGGCGACATCAAACCGACAGATCCTTTGGATTTTGTCGATACCGAAAGCTACAAAGACAGAATTGCAAAAGCGCAGGAAAAGACAGGCTTAAACGATGCCGTAATTACGGGTATCGGAACAATTGAAGGTCATAAAACAGCTTTTGCTGTTATGGATTTTGATTTTATGGGCGGTTCAATGGGCAGTGTTGTCGGAGAAAAGGTGACGCGTATAATTGAAAAAGCTATAGAATTAAGACTTCCTGTAATTGCCGTCACATCATCAGGCGGTGCGCGAATGCAAGAAAGCGCATTGAGTTTGATGCAGATGGCTAAAACATCCTGCGCTTGCGCAAGGTTGGATGAAGCGGGTTTATTATATGTAAACGTAATTACAGACCCTACTTTTGGCGGTGTAACTGCAAGCTTTGGCACTTTAGGCGATATTATTGTTGCAGAGCAAGGTGCAAGAGTCGGTTTTGCCGGCAGAAGAGTTATAGAACAGACAATAAGACAAAAATTACCGTCAGATTTCCAAACAGCGGAGTATCTGATGAAGTATGGACAGGTAGATATTGTATCTCCAAGAAAAGAATTGAGAGATACTCTGGCAAATATTCTGTCTATGCATGAACAAGGAGTACAATAAAAAATGTCAACAGCATTTGATTTTGAAAAACCAATATTAGAAATTCAAAAGGAAATTGAAAAATTGAAACAAATGAGTTTAGAATCAGGAATGGACTTGAATAAAGATATAGAAACACTGGAGCATGAGGCTGCAGAATTCAAAAAAGAATTGTTTGAAAATTTGAATCCTGCTCAAAAGATGCAAATCGCGCGTCATCCTGAACGTCCAAAATTTTTGGATTATGTAAATTTGATGTGTACCGATTTTGTAGAACTTCATGGAGACAGAGTCGGAACTGATGACAGGGCTATAGTCGGTGGTTTGGCAAAGCTTGACGGTCGTCCTGTTATGATAATCGGTACAATGAAGGGTAAATCTACTAAAGAAAATTTGGAATATAACTTTGGTATGCCTCAACCGGAAGGGTATCGCAAAGCGTTAAGGCTCTTTTATCATGCAAATAAGTTTAATTTGCCGATAATAACAATAATTGATACTCCGGGGGCGTACCCTGGTATAAGTGCAGAAAAGCATGCACAAGGGGCGGCTATTGCATATAATTTAAAAGAAATGCAAAAACTAAAAGTTCCTGTAATTGCTATTGTTTCGGGCGAAGGTTGTTCCGGTGGAGCTTTGGGTTTAGCAGTTGCAAATAAAGTTTATCTGCTTGAGCATGCATATTATACGGTTATTTCACCTGAAGGTTGTGCGTCTATTTTATGGCGTGATGCTTCAAAAAATTTAGAAGCGGCAACGGCTCTAAAAATTACTGCTCCGCATTTATTGAAATTTGGTATAATTGACGGAATGATAAAAGAGCCGATGGGCGGTGCTCATACTGATTATGAAGTAATGGCAAGTGAAATGAAGTCAACGATATTGAATGCTTTATCTGAATTGGACGGAATGTCAGGGGAAGATTTGCGAAATCAGCGCTATGATAAATTCCGTAAAATGGGTTCATTTATAGAATAATATATATATCCCCTCGCCCCTTGAGGGAGAGGGAAAGGGAGAGGGGTATGGATTCAACATATTATGAATTACAACTAAAAATCAACCCTGAAATGGAAGATATCATTTCAGAAATTTTCTTTGAAAACTTTGTTTGTGAAGGGGTTATTCTTGCCGAAGAAACGTATAAAGACCTTGAAATGACAAATACAACCGAAGGAAATTTACGCGTTTTCTTGCAGAAGGATACCCCTTATGAAGATATGTTTGCGCAAATCGGAAACCTTTTGGACGAATATCGTAATGAATTTTTAAAGCGCGGATTAAGCGAATTGGATTTGGGCTCGTGGGAATTTTCATTAGAAGAAAAGCACAATGAAGATTGGTCTGTTAAATGGAAAGAAAAATGGGATGTAACCCATGTGACGGATAAAATTGCGGTTGTTCCGGATTGGATTGATTATGAACCAAAAAATAATGAAATTGTTATAAAACTTGAACCCGGTTGTGCTTTTGGTACAGGCACACATCAAACCACCCAATTGTGTATGAAGGCGTTGGAAAAATATTTAAAGCAAGGAGACAGAGTTGCAGATATTGGTATGGGGTCGGGAATTTTGTCTATATTAGCAAAGAGGCTGGGAGCTTCTTATGTTTACGGTTGCGATACCGATGAAACAGTAATAGATGTTGCAAAAGAAAATGCAATTAAAAATGGTGTTGAGTGTGTATTTGAACTTGGCTCTGCTGATAAAATTAACGATAAGTTTGATTTTGTTGTTGCAAATATTTTGCATTTTGTTTTGGCAGAGATTATGGGTGATTTAAAAAATATTATGAAAGACGGCGCATTGATGTCATTGAGCGGTATTTTGGATGAGAAAAAACAAATGGTACTTGATGCAATAGAAAAAGAAAACTTACAGATAGTTGAAGAAATTAAGCAAGATCAATGGACATCTTATGTTGTAAAGAAAGTTAGGTGATAATATGAATAAAACAGCAATTATAATTCCTGCAAGATACGGTTCTTCAAGATTAGAGGGTAAACCTTTATTAGAAGTCGGAGGAAAGCCCGTAATACAATGGGTTTATGAAAAAGCTAAACAATCAAAATTTACCGATATGATAATTGTGGCAACTGATGATAAAAGGATTTTTGATTGTGTTGAAGGTTTTGGCGGAGTTGCAGAAATGACTTCCGTTGAGCATAAATGCGGTTCTGATAGAATTATGGAGGTTGTTTCCCGTCACCCTGAAATTGGTTATATTTGCAATTTGCAAGGGGATGAACCTTTAATTAAGCCTGAAAGTATCGATGCTGTTATAGATAATGTTATAAATGATGATAATGCGGATATATCAACGCTTATTCGCGAGATAACTCCAATAGAAGCCGATAATCCTAATCTTGTTAAGTGTGTTGTTGATATAAACGGTTTTGCGCTTTATTTTTCGCGTTCAAAAATTCCTTTTGAAAGAAACGAAGGTATTTCAAAATTTTACGGACATCTCGGCATATACGGATATAAGCGAAAAGCGCTTGAAGCTATGACTAATTTGCCTCAAACAATGCTTGAAAAAACGGAAAGTTTAGAGCAATTAAGGGCATTAGAAAACGGAATGCACATAAAAACTTCTGTTGTGGATTTTGTGCCTGTCGGAATTGATACGCGCGATGATTTAGAAAAATTTCGAACAATTGTAGAACAAAGTCTTGTAAAATAAAGCCTTTAAGGCTTTATTTTTTTATCTGAAAGTTTATCCATAACTTTTGTGAAGAATGGGGATTTTGAGTATTTATTGTTTTGTTTGTTATTTATGCGTGAATATACTTTTTTCACTTCTTTAATTTTATCAATTTTCATGTTTTACTATTCCAAATTCCATGGGTATTTACTGTTTTTATTCCAAGATTATTTTATAGGGTTTCATAGGGTTCTGTTTTGAAATCTATAATATATGTTTCATCTGTAGAAAAAGCTTTGTTCAGTGCATTTTCAATATCTGTTGAAGAATGTACTTCGCTTGATTTTATCCCGTAGCTTTGCGCTAATGTGACAAAATCAGGGTTTGAAATCTTTGTTTGGGAATATCTTCCTTCGCATTTGTTTTGCTGAAGTTGTCTTACCATTCCCAAATAACCGTTATTTAAAATAAGTATTTTTATATTAAGGTTATAATCTTTGCAGGTAGCAAGTTCGTGTAAACTCATCTGAAAAGAACCGTCTCCGGTTATACAGACAACAGGACGTTTGGGGTTCGCTATTGCTGCGCCGATTGCTGCCGGCAATCCAAACCCCATTGTACCTGCTCCTCCTGATAACAAAATCTTTCTGTCAGGATTAAGATGTAAGTTTTGTATTGCCCATAATTGGTGCTGACCGACCTCACTTGTAAAAATTACATCTTTATTTTGAGTAATTTTATCAAGCGTTCTTATGATTTCAAATGAGTGAATCATATTAGAATTTTTTTTAGGTATTTTATTCAATAATCTAAAGTCTTGCGCTTGTCTTAACCAATCAGAAAAATCCGCATTAACTGAAGTCATTAATATTGGAAGAATGTCTTTTATATCGCATATGATACTTTCTATCGGCTTGATTACGCGTGAAATTTCTTTTTCGTTTATATCAATTTGAATGAGTTTTGATGATAAATCTTCTGCGTCAAACATACAGCTAATCCTGTCATTAAATCTTGCACCCAAAGATATTATCAAATCTGATTTTTTTAATAAACTATTAGCCGAATTGTTACCAAAAATCCCAATCATGCCAAGATAGTGCTCATCTTGTTGATTGTATGCACCTAATCCCATCATTGTTGATACGACAGGAATGTTTGTTGAATTAATAAAATACTGTAATTCTTCACAGGCTTGAGAATGATTGACTCCTCCGCCTGTTATTATAACGGGTTTTTTAGAATTGTTTATTAAATCTGCAATTCTGGAAACTGAAATATTGTCAATACCTATTACTGTTTCTTTGACGTTAATATTGGCGTTATACTCTGCATTTTGGCTAAATACATCTTTTGTAATATCAATTACAACCGGTCCTTTTTTACCTGAATTAGCTATTTTAAATGCTTCAAAAAAAGTTGATTGCAAATTTTTTATATCGCTTATTTGAAAAACTTTTTTAGTACAGGTTTTTGTCATCTCGCAAATATTTGCTTCCTGAAATGCATCTTTACCTATCAGGTTTTTAAATACCTGTCCTGCTATCACAATTAAAGGGTATCCGTCTAAATATGCGTTCGTAATTCCTGTTATGGTATTTGTTGCTCCCGGACCTGATGTTACGAGAACAACACCGCATTTGCCTGTTGTGCGTGCGTATCCTTCCGCCGCATGTGTCGCTGATTGTTCGTGGCGTACCAATATGTGCTTTATATCTTTTTGTTTATATAATTCATCGTATAACTCTAAAACAACTCCGCCCGGGTAACCAAAAATAGTATCAACACCTAAATCTTTTAATGTGTTAATCACAAGTTTTGCTCCGTTCATTGTTTGTATTTTGCTTTGAGTTAACATGTATATTTATATCCCTTAATTAGTGCCTTTTTATTATATCACAGAGTAAAATACTATACAACAAAAAGCCGAAATTCAACAGGTGAATTTCGGCTTTTTGTATAATAATTTAACAATTAATTATTAGTTAGCGTTTCCGAAAGTGAAAACGTTTTTCCAGAATCTTCTTTGGTTAGCCCAGAAAGTTTTTTGTTCGTTTACTGAACTTTGTAATGCTTTTTGTTGTCTTTCAATTTCTTTTTGTCTTTTTGCAGCAGCTTTTTCTGCTTCTCTTTGTCTTTTTAAAGCATCTTTTTCTGCTTTTTGTTGAGCTTTGATTGCATCATTTTCAGCTTTTGTAACTTTGTTTGCTGCTGAAGTGATAGCATTTGATGTTTTGTTCAATGCATTAGTAATAGGGTTTGTTGCGTTTGCAGTTGTTGTTCCCAATGAAATTAATGCTAATGCAAAAAGTGATACTAATAATTTTCTCATTCTTCTTCTCCTTTCACATCGGAAGTTAATTCTTCCAGTTTATACTTTTGTACTTCTAATCTTTTTTGCAAAAATTCTAAATCTCTTTGCTTTATCCTTTTGCGTTCTCTCATTTTTTTTATGTGTGAGATGTTTTTCAAGTATTTATTTTTAGCTTTTTTCTCTTGTTTGATTTCTTTTTTATATTCTTTATCAGGAGTTGAGACAGTTTTTGATATACCTTCTTCCAGTGTTATACCTTCTGTCGATTGTATTTCTTCCTCTGCATTAACCCATGACATAGAAGAGATTAAAACCAAAATTATAATACCATATACAAAAAACTTTTGCATATTTACACATTACTCCAAATTTGAATATTTTTCAATAATTTGTAAAATACCTTTTTTTGCGACATTGAAGATTTCTATCATTTTGTCAAATTCATACGGTTCACCTTCTGCGGTTGTTTGAAATTCGATTATTTTTCCGCTTTTTGTTAAAACTACATTTGAATCAACTTGTGCGTGTGAATCTTCTTCATAATTCAGATCTAATTTTACTTCTCCGTCAACAATCCCTGCCGAAATTGCCGCAACAGGCTCAATTATCGGGTTTTGTTTTAATGTTCCGTCTGATAACATTTTTTTCACTGCTTCCGTTAACGCAACGTACCCTCCGCAAATACTTGCTGTTCTTGTTCCGCCATCGGCTTGAATAACATCAGCATCAATTGTTATCGTTAAATCGGGCATTTTCTCTAAATCAACACAGGCTCTTAAACTTCTGCCAATAAGACGTTGAATTTCTTGAGTTCTGCCCGAAATTTTTGTTCTTTCTCTTTGACATCTTGTAGAAGTAGAAGACGGAAGCAGTGAATATTCCGCTGTTAACCAGCCTCGCGGATCGTCTTTATCCATCCATTTTGGTTTCCCTTCTTCAACGGATGCGGTTGTTATAACTTTTGTATCTCCAAATTCTACCAAGACAGAGCCTAATGCGTTCTTTGTAAAATTTGTAGTAAATTTAATTTCTCTTGTTTGGTCGTTTAATCTGTTTTCTTTTCTCATTTTATTAACCCTCATAATCCCACATATATATCTGTCCGCAATATCTGCATACCGCATGGTCGTTCATAAATCGTAAATCAGGCACAAAGACGTAACCGTCGACGGTTATTTCTATTTCGCCTTTGTCGTTATAGCGCTGTGAAAAATTCTTTTCTCCCGTGTAATCAGGAGAAAACATAAGTTCAAATTTATCTATCGATTTACAATTCTTACAAACAAACATTATTCGATATCTTCATCCTCTGTTTTGGTTTTCTTTTTTGTTTTTCGCTGTTTTTTAGGCCGATTGGGTTCTAAATTTTGTATCTCATTACCTTTAGAATCAGACAAACCCATATACCATAGAGTGTATGCGATACTTCTGACAGGAAGCGTGAATTCCGCTACTATTATACCAACTATTGATGTAAATATTGATTTGGATATCATTTCAACTGTTATAACAGGTTGGTTTATGTATCTTAAAGCTTTATTAATATATTCTAACGGTAATGATTTACCGACTATATCAAATAAAGAACAGGTAATATCAGTCAAATTCAAATAATCAAATATAACAGTTACTCCCATTGTTATTATGTAAATTGAGAAAAATCCCAAAATAATCATTAAACAAAACGTTTTTGCCCAATTCCCTTTGACAAGTTCCATACTTTTGACAAAATATTCTTTAATACTTAAATCCTGTTCAAATGTAAATACTTGGAATACCAAAATAAAATATATCCACAATATGAGCGGAGGAATTAAGCCAAAAACAGGAATGATACAACAAAATGTTGCAATACAAGATAATATGCCTATTGCCATTAAGAATAGAATATATTTTCCTGCTCTGCGTGTTGCAACTTCTCTGTGTGATTGAAAGTCGTAGACTTTACATGTTGTTAAAGCTCCTTCAGTCATAGAGTTAAGCGCGACGTAAGCTACCATATAGTCCCAAAACGCTTTTACAAATATTAAAAGTCCCGGAATAGTCAAAAGAAATACGTAAAGAAGTGCATTAGACATGGATGTTGCTTTCTCTGCAATTCTGTCGGCAAAGCCGACTCCCAAACCGAAAGCGAGAATTAACCCTATAATTTGCCCTAATACAGGAAAAAGCATGTACAAAATAAATTTATCAATATTTGAAAAATATATTTTTATACAATCAACCAAAACGAGCCAAATGCTATTCTTTATTTTTCCTTTGGACATAGAGCCTCCTTCGTTGTATTATAATTTTAGTACAAATAGGGTTAAATACAAAATTTATGTCGAATATAAAAGATTCTATTAAAAAATTTAAAGCAAACGATTATGAGGCGGATTTGGTGAATTTGCATATTCACACAAAATACTCTGACGGAGAAGCGGATTTCCTTGATATAATCAGGCAGGCAAAAGTGAATGGTTATAACGCAATTTCGATAACAGACCATAATACCGTTCAAGGTTATATTGACAATTCTGAGTTACCTGATTTTGTTATTACGGGTGTTGAATTTGATGTTTGGTATAAATATATTTTTGTCCATTTGTTAGCTTATGGTATAGATGTTAATGCGGTTTGTATGAAAAAATTTTATGCAACAGATAAAAGAGGTACGGAAAAGGATATTATCCGCTTCTTTTCAAAACGCAATATAAAAGAATTAATTGAAGCAATTCACCAAGCTGGTGGGATTGCGGTTCTCGCTCACCCTGCTTGCTGTTGGGCTATTGATGCTGATAAATTTATAAAAGATCTTAAAGATATCGGATTAGATGGTGTAGAAATTTATTATCCGTATCCGAGATGGAGAAAGTTTATGAAGTTCGCGCCGTTAGAAACTATTGAACAAGCAGCTGATAAATACGGACTTATAAAAACAGGCGGAACAGATTTACACGGAAAGGTTTTAGACTAAAAAATGG
>OMVC01000035.1 GCA_900314375.1 uncultured bacterium | reverse complement strand
ATCCCGACTTTGAAGCTTTTTTAATAAGTTTTTTATCTGTTATTCCAAACGGTTTTACCGCTTCTGCCAAAAACTCATACAAACCCTGATTTTTTTCTGATTTATCAAGAGTTGCTTCTATGATGTTACAAGGTTCTTTTACGACATTTTTTATTAAGTCAGGCAGGCCTCTGATTTTTGAACAATTATAAATTTTATTATCAATAGATTGCAGAGAAGGTACAAAAATGTTTTTTACCCCTTTTTTTATCAGGTTTAAAACATGACCTACATAAACTTTAATAGGCAGGCATGTTTCAGTTACAACAAGTGCAGAACCTTCAGACATTGTTTGTTTTGTTGTAACGTCAGACAAAACAATCTTTATCCCAAGCTCGTTAAAAAAACCGTAATAGAACGGATAATTATTGTAAAACGACATTGCGCGGGGTATTCCGATAACTCTTTCTGTATCTTTTAAATTAGCCATAATTTTATCCCTAATTTCTACTATAAACATAATAACATAAAAATCTTATAAAATATAAAACATAAAGTATGTAACAAAATGTTAACAAATGTATAAAAAAAGTCAATTCTGTAAAAGACAAATACTTTATTAAATTATAAGGAATATCTGGGATTGATTTTTTAAGGATAGGAATCAAAAACTAGGCAATACACTACACAAAATCACAATTTCAAAATCAATAGGGAGGCAACACTATGAGTATTGGTGCGGATGATTACATAGACAGAATGTTGGTACAAAAGTATCAGGAAGAAAAAGTTGATAATCACGATAATGTGGAATCAATGGTTGATCCTAACAAAATGTTGGAAGCAATGAATGATTATGCAGCGACATTAAGAAACATGATGGAATTGCGCCAGCGTTTAAATATAGCTTGTTATGCGATAAATGCGAGAACAGCAAGATATCAAAAGAGTTTAGGACAAAGTTAAAAAAGTTTCGCGTATCTTCTTATTTTTGATAGAATATAAGTAAGGAGGCGCAAAATGGGAAAAATTATCCTTGGCTCTTCATCTCCCAGAAGGGCAGATATTCTGAAAAAAATGAAATTGGATTTTGAAATTATTCCGTCTTCTTATGTGGAACCACATGATAAGACGGATTTCTCTTATGAATTTGTAGAAAATCTTGCATATAATAAAGCTTTGTATGTTGCACGCGAATTGCAGAATGAAGATTGCAAAGTGATTGGGGCAGATACAATAGTTGTAGTGGATAATAAAATTTTAGGCAAACCGAAAGATTATGATGAAGCTTTTATTATGTTAAAAAAGCTTTCCGGCAGAACCCATTTTGTTGTAACATCTGTCAGTGTTGTCAATAGCAGAAACTTAAGTTCAAAAACTCAATCTGATACAACTTATGTTACTTTTGAAAATTTAACATCAGAACAAATAAAATATTATATAGAAAATTACAGACCGTTTGATAAAGCAGGAGCATACGGAATACAAGAATTGCCTGACGGTTATATAAAAAAAGTTGACGGGGCGATGGATAATGTTATCGGGCTCCCGTCAAAACTTGTTGAAAATTTACTAAAGGCAGAATAGATAAAGAGGAATATAGTTTTTTAAACCATACCTTCTTTTACAGCTTTTACTGCAGCTTGAACTCTGTCATTGACGCACATTTTTTGCAAAATTGAACAAACATGCGCTTTAGCTGTGTGAACACTAACTATTAATTCTTTTGCAATTTCTGTATTGCTTTTTCCTGCAACAAGATGTTTAAGCACTTCTTGTTCTCTTTCAGTTAGCGGCACTTGATTGTGCGGATTTGCGTGTTCGCCGATAAGAGCACTATCTCCTACTTTTGGAATAGAATTTAGTGCATATCCCGCTATCAGCGGATCAAGCCAACAAACACCATTATTTACATCTCTTATGACATCAGCCAGTTTTTCCGGGTCAATATCTTTTAAACAATATGCATTTGCGCCTGAACTCAAAGCTGCAACAACTTCTTCTTCTCTGTCGTGAGATGTTAGTGCAATAATTTTTATATCTTTTGAGAATTCTCTCAATTTTATAATGGCTTCTATTCCGTTCATTTTTGGCAAGCCTAAATCCATAAGCACAACAGCAGGCTTAAGTTTTGAAATTTTCTCCAAGCCGCTTGCTGCATCTTCAGCTTCTGCGACAACATCAATATCTGCGTTTGAGTTTAGTGCGCATCTTAGACCTACTCTTGTTAGTTTGAAATCCTCTACGATAATTACAGAAATACAATTTTCTTTTTTTGTCATACAAATTTCCCCCAATAAAATAGTAATACCATTCAATCGCTTATACTTCTACTGTATTCCGCAAAAGTTGAGTTCATATTAGCCAATTGGTTAATTTTCAATGTTTTTTAATATGAATATTAAAATTCGTGTATGCAATATATTTATATGTAACGATTTGTTACAAAACTCCTGTTTTGTTTGTAAAAACATTAAAGATAATTAAACATCATGCCGAAGATATAAATGTGAGTAAAATATAAGGAGTCATCGAAAATGGCAGTAGAATTTAACAGATTTAACAACTACAACAACTTTAATTTGCGTGTTGATAAAGATGCTGCAAGAAAGGCAGCCGACACAAAAGAAGAACAAGTTGAAGCTGAACAAACGGCTGTATTCAAGGGATTGGAAAATGAAACAGATTTATTAACGCAAAATGCTCAAAATCTTTATGGTTTACGTTTTAATGCCGCAGGTATTAAAGATAAAGCTATTGCAGATGAAACAAACAAAATTTTGGCAAGTTTAGGATACAAAAATTTCAAAGTTACTCCTGAACAAGTTGCAAGTGTTGCAAATGGTGTTTCAACGGTTATTCTGCCTGCAATGAAACAGGTTGATGACGCTGCTGTTGCTGCTCGCATCGAGGACCCGAACGGTCCGTTTGCCGATTTGTTTGCTAAAGAAGTATAATAATGACTTATAAATATATATTTACTCACTTCACACCGTCGATTATTGTATGCAATAATCGACTTTTAATTTGTGTAAATTCAATTTTCGAGGCGAAATACCGGCTAAATGAATGATAAATTTATCAAGTTTTACACAAACATTTTATTGATGTTACAATTTTATTATGGCAAATACGTGGGATGAATTAATTCAAGAGATAAAGAGCCGATTAGATATTGTTGAAGTTGTATCAGAACAAGTTGTTTTGAAAAAGCGTGGCAATACGTATTGGGGGTTGTGCCCTTTTCATAAAGATAAACACCCGTCTTTTGCTGTTACTCCGTCAATGGGGATATATAAATGTTTTAGCTGCGGCGAGGCTGGTGATGCTATAAAGTTCATTATGAAAACAAAAAATATGGATTTTAAAGATGTCATTATTGAGCTTGCTGACAAATTCGGCCTTGAAGTTCCTAAATCTCATAAAACTGATGGCTCAACCAAAGAACTAAAAGATAACATGCTGATGGCAACAACGGTAGCCGCAGAATTCTATCATGATTTATTATTAAGAGAAAAATCTGATAATGCAAAAATGGCGTTAGATTACTTAACAAAACGCGGAATAGGTACAGATATAATCAAAAAATTCCATATCGGAGTAGCTCCAAAATCTTATTCTACTTTGTATGATGAATTGAGAAAAGACTTTTCAAATGAAGTTTTGGAAAAAGCAGGTCTTATACTAAAAAGTGAAAAAGGCGGGTTTATAGATCGTTTTCGCGGCAGAATAATTATCCCTATTCAAAACGAAAACGGAGAATTTGTTGCATTTGGTGCAAGAGCTTTAGAAGAAGGTCAAGCTCCTAAATACCTAAATTCATCCGACTCACTTATATATAATAAAAGCCGTTTATTGTACGGATTATATACTGCAAAAGAGGCAATAAGAAAAGAAGATGCCGTAATTTTGATGGAAGGATATTTTGATGTAATATCTTCTCAAGCGCATGGAATAGAAAACTGTGTTGCATCTTGCGGAACATCGTTAACTGCAGAGCATGTAAGATTACTTTCAAGGTATACCAAATCCAGAAGAATTTATTTATCTTTTGATACGGATTCTGCAGGACAAAAAGCAACTGCACGCGGAGCATCCGTTATAAAAGAAGTTTTTGAAGGTTTAGGTGATATTAAACAATTTGATGAAAGTTATGTTGCAACAAACAATGATAAATATTCTTGCGAAATAAGGGTTATTGCTCCTCCTGAAGGGAAAGATCCTGATGAATTTGTTCGTTCTGTCGGTGCAGAAGCATACAAAATGTATATTGAAAATGCTCCTTTATTTATAGATTTCAGAATAGACAGTATATTGAAACAGAAAGATAATTATAAAACCCCTCAAGAGCGTGCGCAATACATATCTTCAATTATACCTGTGTTATGTGAAATAAAAAATACTATTATTCGCGCCGAATATATAGAGTCAGTTTCGCAAGTTTTGGGGATAGATTCTTCTGTCATAAAATCTGAAGTTGAATCTTATGAACGTGCTAATTCTCCAAAACCCGAACGAATTGTTAAGAATGTAACAAAAAGTAATTCCATTTTACAAAAAGCGCAAAAAAATTTATTGAGCGTTTTTCTAGTACCTGACAATCATTTTTCGTTTGCCCAAATTAATGAAATGATGTCAGACGTTGCATTTGATGATAAAATATTAATAATTGTTAAATCTACAATTGACAAATCTATATGTACCGTAAATAATGTGAAAGAATTAATAGAACATTTATACACTGAATTTGTTGATAATGCTGAAGCACAGGCGCTTTTGCCGGAACTTATAGAGCATGCCCAGAGTTATCGCGGATTGAGTGATGAAGAGTTTGAAAATGCCATTCACGAGATGATTGCAAAAATCAATAAATGTAAACATATAGAGGAAGCAAAAAATAATAAAGAACTCTACAAAGGGATAGATGACAATGATCCTGAGGCATTGAAACTTCAAATACAACTAAGAGATAAACTAAAGAAAATTAGACAAAAATCGGAGATGAATTAGATGACAAGAAAAAGACAACCTTCTTCTGTAATAAGTATAGACGAAGAGGAATCACTGGATTTACGAAATATAGACGAAGAAGATTCATTGGAAAATGATTCAATGAACTATATGAACGTTGAAATTTCAACGGATAATATAGAAGATATTGTTACGTCTAAAATGGGAGATAAAGTATCATCTGACGATATTTATATGATGCATTCTTCTGATGATGTAGACGGTCGTGAAATAGAAGTTCCGAAAAGTATTGCAATAGATGACCCTGTAAGATTGTATCTTCGTGAAATCGGCAGAATTAAATTGTTATCCGCAAACGAAGAAATAGCATTGGCAAGACAAATTCTTGAAGGCGGAACGCCGGGTGCAATCGCAAAAAGAAAATTAGTTCAGGCAAATTTACGTTTAGTCGTAAGTATTGCTAAAAAATATATCGGGCGTGGAATGTTGTTCTTGGATTTAATACAAGAAGGCAATTTAGGTTTAATACGTGCAGCTGAAAAATTTGACCATGAAAGAGGTTTCAAGTTTTCAACTTATGCAACATGGTGGATTAGACAAGCTATTACCCGTGCAATAGCAGACCAGGCAAGAACAATCAGAATTCCTGTTCACATGGTTGAAACAATTAACAAATTGAAAAAAGTTACAAGAAAATTAGCGCAAGAATATTCAAGAAAGCCGACCGAAGAAGAATTGGCAGCTGAAATGAATGTTTCTATTTCAAAACTTCGTGAAATCATAAAAATTGCTCAAGAACCGTTATCTTTAGAAACTCCTATAGGTAAAGAAGAAGATTCTCGTCTGGGTGATTTTATTGAAGACAAAGAAGCAGATGCTCCTGTCAAAATGGTAGCTTCTGAATTGCTAAAGGAAGATTTGGCAGAAGTTTTATGTACGCTTTCACCGAGAGAACGTGATGTATTGAGATTACGTTTTGGTATGGATGACGGCAGACAAAGAACATTGGAAGAAGTAGGACAGTTGTTTGGCGTAACAAGAGAACGTATCAGACAAATTGAAGCAAAAGCCTTAAGAAAACTTCGTCATCCAAATCGTAAAAAACGTTTGGAAGAATATGTTGAATAATAAAAGAAATAGCCTCAAAATCTTTGAGGCTATTTTTTTATACTTAATGTCTGTATTTTATCCCCCGCTTTTTACTATCGGTTGAGCTTCTTTGTTTGAACACAGAGTAACAAGCAGATTGTTAACCATTTTAGCTTTTTCTGCTTCATCAAGAGTTACAATATTGTTTGCACTAAGTTTGTTAAGAGCCATTTCAACCATTCCGACAGCTCCTTCAACGATTGTTTTCTTTGCATCAATAACGGCAGATGCTTGTTGTCTTTGTAACATAGCTACTGCAATTTCGGGAGCATAAGCAAGGTGTGTAATCTTTGCATCAATAATATTTAGCCCTGCAACTTTTACGCTGCGTTGAATTTCTGCTTTTAGTTTTGCGGAAATTTCTTGGCTGTCCCCTCGTAATGATTGTACACCGCTATCTTCCGGTGCATCATACGGATACATTCTAACAATATTACGAAGTGCGGAATCGCTTTGTGAAGATAAGAAATTTGTATAATTATCAACATTAAATATTGCCTTTGCGGTATCTTGAACTTCCCAAATTACGATAATCCCAACTTCTATCGGGTTTCCGATTTCATCATTAATTTTTTGTCTGCCGTTATCAAGAGTTCTTGCTTTTAATGATATTGGTTGGAAAGGGGTTACGCTTTGTGCAAACGGGTTCACATAGTGAAAACCTGCACCTTTTAATGTACCGACATACTTACCAAAAACCGTTAATACCATTGCTTCTTGCGGTTTTAACAGCTTAAATCCCGTAAGCATAAATGCAAGAATAACAAATCCGCCAATTCCTAAAAATGACAATCCTGCAAAAAATACGCCGCTTACTGTAAATATCAGGCAAAAAATTGCTGCAATAAGAATGAATGCAAGTGCTACAAACCCGTTCATAGAACTTGCGGGATATTCTCTTTCTTTGCTTTGAATTTCAATTTCGCGTGCGGTTGTTTTACATTGAGCAGCTTCATTATTGCAGTATGTATCGATAAATTTTAAATTATCCATCACATCAGGTTTTTGTTTCATAAATATTTTGAAAAATCTGCCTAATTCACCATTATCAAATAATATTCCTTGACAAGCCGGACATTTATCCAAAACAACACCGTTAAAATAAACTTTTTCCATTGTTTGACCGCATGCAGGACAAGTTACAGGTGTTTCTTTTAAATTAATAGCCTCAATGTCATTTGGATTAATAATTTCAGATTTTAAATCCATTTTTTCTGCCATAGTTTTCAAGATTGGAAATTTTAAGAAAATTTCTTTTGTTTCAGGACAATATGGTATTCTAAATCCGTGCTTATTGTATATCTCAAATTCCGAATTACATTTAGTACATTTCATTTTTTTTACCTCCCTTAATATGATTTTATATCTATATTTGTATTGTTGCAAAATTGTAAATATCAAAAATTATTGAATTTGATATATGTTCTTGATACACTATATCTAACGTAGATATGAAAGAAGGGATAAAAATGGAAAAACGAGTTTTATTATGTATAATGGACGGTTGGGGAATTTCAACTGGTTCAGAAAAGTATGATGCAACAAAATTAGCAAACCCCGTAAATGTTTCGAGATTGGAACAAGAAGAAAAATTTATAAAAATTCACGCTGACGGCGAAAATGTCGGACTTCCCGAAGGGCAAATGGGCAACAGCGAAGTCGGACACTTGAATTTAGGCGCAGGCAGAATTGTTTATCAGGATTTATCTAAAATAAATAATGCAATAAAAGACGGTTCATTTTTTAAAAACGAAAGATTTTTGAATGCAGTTGAGCACGTCAAAAAGAACAATTCCGCATTACATATATACGGGCTTGTATCAACAGGCGGAGTTCATTCTTCATTAAATCACGTTTTAGCGTTAATTCAATTGGCTGCACAAAACGGATTGACAAAATTCTATGTACACGCATTTCTTGACGGTCGTGATACTCCTCCTGCAAGTGCTTGCGAATATTTGCAAATTGTGGAAGACGAATTGAAAAAATACAATCTTCCTCCTGTTGCAACGGTTGTCGGCCGTTATTACATAATGGACAGAGATAATCGCTGGGAAAGAGTTGAAAAAGGTTATAACGCACTTTTATTAGGAGAAGGCAACCATGCAAATTCTGCAATAGAAGGGGTTAAAAAATCTTATGAAGATGGGGTAACGGATGAATTTGTTTTACCTATCGTTGTGGGCGGAGAAGAATCAAGAATTCACGACAATGATGCGATAATATTCTTCAACTTCCGTCCGGACAGAGCTCGTGAAATAAGTAAAGCTATAAACTTTACCGATTTTGACGGTTTTGAAAGAAAGAAAGTCTTAAAAAATATTTTATATACAACAATGACAAGTTATGATGCTACATTCACATTCCCTGTAGCTTTCCCTAAAGAAAAACCTGTAAATATCTTGGGTGACGTTTTGGAAGCTAACGGTATAAACCAATTCAGAACGGCAGAAACCGAAAAATATGCACACGTTACGTTTTTCTTCAACGGCGGAATTGATGAACCGCAGCCTCATGAAACACGTGTTCTTGTACCTTCACCAAAGGTTGCAACTTATGATATGCAGCCTGAAATGAGCGCACCTGAAGTTTGTGAGAATGTATTAAAAGCAATAGAAAATCCGAAATATCAATTTATTTTGGTAAACTTTGCAAATCCTGACATGGTAGGTCATACAGGTGTGATTGAAGCGGCAACAAAAGCTTGTCATGTCGTAGATGAATGTGTCGGAAAAATTGCTGATGCTTGTAAGCAAAACGGTATAGTAATGTTGTTAACAGCAGACCATGGAAACGCTGAAACAATGGTCAACGAGCAAACAGGCAAACCGCATACCGCACATACAACAAATGAAGTTCCGTTTGTTTTGATTAACGCACCGCAAGGTACTGAATTGAAAGAAACAGGCAAACTTTGTGATGTCGCTCCGACAGTTCTTCAATTGCTTGGAATTGAACAACCGAAAGAAATGACCGGAGAAACATTGATAAAGTAAGCTGAAGAGTTTAAAGGACAAACAAATGAACCAAAACACCACCGACAATTTGAATATTGATTTTTCATTTAAAAAAAATAATGTTGATGAATTATTTTTCAATTTGAGTGAAAATCCGGAAGGCTTTAAGAATAAGGATTTTCGTTATACATTAAGTATGATTTATCAAATTGTGGAAGACGAATTTGCCGGTGTGTTTTTGAGTCCTAATTCTCCGACAAGAAATACTAATTTTTATTTGATAAATAAAGACGGGAAATATTCATTTTTCGTCACTCCGACAAATAATTTTGAATATTATTTAAAATCAAAAGGTTCATTATTCAGATTTCGCCCCGAAGAATTAAACGGAGTCCGCGGTTATTTTTTAAGCTGGGATATTGTAATGGATTATTTTGGCGGATTTGGGAATATCGTTGATTTTGAAGCATTAACTCCGACTTTTGTATATTTTAATAAGCTTACATATTTTGTTATGAAGCTTATTGAAAAATTGTATTTTATCCCGACAGTAAAAGAACATAACGGAATGTTTCGTATCATTTATGAACCTGTTATTAACACTCCTCAAATGGCGCATATAGTCAATCAGTTTGAAGAAGCTATGCCAAAAGACTTGTTTATTATTGGTGAAAAAACCAAAAACTTTATATATGAATTTATTTATACATATTTAAATTATGTAATATATAAATTTTTGGGTATAAAAATGTTCAGATTCAAAGATGTTGAGTCAGGAACTTATCTTTTAAAGGATTTAGACCGTAAGACAATATTCAAAGGACGCAATATTGCGGAAAGCTTTACCAATTGGTTTGATGAATTGTATCTGGGTAAATATGATGTAATTCCGCTTTTAAAAATTGAAAAACAATCCGATGAAATTTTTAGGTTAAAAGTTTATATTAAAAACAGAAAAACTGAAGAAGAAGTTTTGATAGATAAACTTTATACAGATGAAGAAGTTTTCGGAGCAAAAGCAAATGATATTGCGCGTATTGTGGAAAAGCAATTGAATTATGCTCTGCGCTATATGCCGGAATTGGAAGACTTATTTGAAGATGAAGACAAATTGTATCTTGATTTTGACTTAAATCAAGTTTATCAAATAATAACAAAAACGGCATATTATCTTCAAAAAGCACAGATTGAAGTTATATTGCCTGATGAATTAACTAATATAGTTATCCCGAGAGCTTCAATCAATGCGAAAGTAAAAGATGCGCGTTCAGGTGATTTGGCAGATTTGATAAACGGTACATCCGCTTCGAAATTATCGTTGGATGATATTTTAGAATTCTCTTATGAAGTGGCTATCGGTGATGAAAAATTATCATTAGAAGAATTTAAAAAGCTTGTTGAAGAAAATAACGGTTTGATAAAATTTAAAAATAAATACGTTCTTGTTGATAAAGAAGAAAGCAAAAAAATATTCGAGCAGGTTGCAAAATCTAATTTAAAATCAATGTCAAGAATGGAATTAATCCACGCGTCATTATCAAAACAATTTGACAATTATGATTTTGATTATGATGCAGCGTTTGCGCGTGTATTGTCAGACTTCACAAAGCCTGTTGATATAACATTACCAAAAGATTTAAACGGCGAATTAAGACCTTATCAGCAAATCGGTTTGAAATGGCTTTGGACAAATATCGCAAAAGGTTTTGGTGCTTGTATGGCTGATGATATGGGATTGGGTAAAACAATTCAGGTTATCAGTTTGATTTTGAAAATGAAAGAAGAAAACAAACTTAAAAAGCCTGTACTTGTAATTTGTCCGACTACCTTGATGGGTAATTGGATGAAAGAATTACAAATGTTTGCGCCAAATCTTGATTGTGTAATTTATCATGGCACAGACAGACAATTAGACGTTAAGCACGATGTAATATTAACGACTTATGCAATAATGCGTATTGATGTTGAAGAATTGAAAAAACAACCTTGGGGAATGATTATTGTTGATGAAGCTCAAAACATTAAAAACCCTGATACTGCTCAAACTTTAGCAATCAAGATGTTAAAAGCTGATGTAAAAATTGCAATGACAGGTACTCCTGTAGAAAACAGATTAACGGAATTGTGGAGTATTTTTGATTTTATAAACAAGGGTTATTTGGGTTCGTTAAGAGATTTTCAGAAAAGTTATGCAATACCTATTGAAAGGTTTAAAGAAACTTCTCGCGCAGGGAAATTGAAAATGTCTATTTCTCCATTTGTATTAAGACGTTTGAAAACCGATAAAAATGTTATTTCAGACTTACCTGAAAAGATGGTATTAAACGAATACTGCTACTTATCAAAACCGCAAGCACTTTTATATGAAAAAACGCTTAATGAAATGATGGAAAAAATCAGCGGATTTACAGGTGTTAACAGACGCGGTAATATTTTCAAACTCATAACCGCACTAAAACAAATCTGCAATCACCCTTATCAATTCCTCAAAACAGGAGAAATGGGCGCAGAATTGTCAGGTAAAATGGAAAAATGTATAGATTTAGTTCAAAGTATCCTTGATAGAGGAGAAAAGACACTTATCTTTACTCAATATAAAGAAATGGGTGATATCTTATGCAAAGTTTTAGCTCAAGAATGTAATATAGAACCGCTATTTTTCCATGGCAGTTTAACCGTTCCTCAAAGAGAGGAGATTATCGACAAGTTCCAGAATGACCCTGACACAAAAGTTATGATATTATCCTTAAAAGCCGGCGGGACAGGTTTAAACCTCACGAGTGCCACAAATGTAATTCATTACGATTTGTGGTGGAATCCTGCGGTTGAAGATCAGGCAACAGACCGTACATACCGTATCGGTCAGGATAAAAATGTAATGGTTCACAGAATGATTACATTAGGAACTTTTGAAGAAAAAATTGATGAAATGTTGAAATCTAAAAAAGAACTTGCAGATATGGCGGTTTACGAAGGCGAAAAGATTATAACAGAACTGACAGACGAAGAAATTTACGAGATATTTACTCTTTCTGCATAATTTTATACTTTAAGATAATCCATCAATCTGTCTAGCAGTTGGGCTTTTTTGTGAAACCCTGCAAATTCTGTTACCTTTTCTCCGTCTTTTAACAAAACAAAAGTCGGATAACCGTCAATTTGATATTTTTCGGCTATTTCAGGACTCTCTTCAGCATCAACAATTCCGATTTTCATATCAGAATCTTCAAGTTCCTGAAGTTCTACTCTTTGTTTGGTGCAGTATGAACACCACGTTGTGTAGAATTCAATAAGTTTTAATCCGTGTTTGGTCTCTTGTTCAAAATTTTCGTTATTTAGTTCAATTATCATATAAAACTCCTTTTGTTAAAAATATAATAAGGTCTAATAATTTTTTTTCATTATACGATTTTATAATGACCTCGTATAAATCATTATTAATATAACTTAATAATTCTCTTTTTAATGGCAAATTTAATAAAAATGAAAACTTATTAATATTATAGGTTAGAAAAAAATATAGGTAGGAAATTTTATGATTAATTTTGGTAGTCTTAACGGACAAGAGCAGGTCAGATATTATCAGAACAGACCTCAAGCAAGAGTAGTGGCTTTAGATTTGAAAAAAGAATATGCTGATGAGGCTCACGAATCGAGAAAAATAGGATTTGGTGAGGGTATCGGTTTACTTGCAAAAGGTGTATTTAAGCAGGTTAAAGATGTTGTAGGAGCAATTTTTGAGCATCCGATAAGAACTTTAGCTGTTGTTGGCGCGACAAGTGTCGGATTAATGGCATTACCTTTGATTGGTATTCCGACAGCTGTAGGCGGTGCTGCTATGGCATTAGGGTTTGCAGGACTGGCTGTTTTTAATGGTGCAAAGCATACTATGCAATTTTTGAAAAATAATTCAAATGGCGAATATGATAAAGCAAGAGAAAATCTGGAGCAGATAGGTGGTGACAGTGTGGATTTGGCATTATCTGCACCGTTTGTACCGAAAGCGTTAAAAGAAATTAAGCGTTTTGCAAAATACGGCAAAATCGGATATAACGCTGATATGGCAGCAAAAGTGGTTAATGCAAAGGGTTTAAAAGGGAAATTCAGTGCATTACAAGAAGCTAATAAAGAAGCTGCCCGCGCTGTCAATTTTAACGAAGCAACAGAAATTGAATTGGCAAAATTAAATGGTATAACAGACGCTGAAAAATTAAAAATTAAACAATATATAAAAGATTACAATGTTCCAAAAGATAAGATTCCTGAAGTTGTGTTGGAACAATGGGCTCAAGAACGTGGAGTTCATACAAAGCCTGCGTTGAGATATCAATCTTTGAAAGAAACAACTTTAGGTTATGCAACACCTAGTGAATGTCGCATTACATTAAATGATTTCGGAGATGATATAGTCAAAGTTAATACCAATTGTAATACAGAACAATATAAACAAGTTGGGCTTGCCAGATATAAAAATCCTAAACAACTTGAAGTGACTTTTCAGGATGTAACAACAGGTGAAGTTTTTACTGAAACTATTGACCGCAGCATTGTTGAAACAAGAAATAAATTGCTAGTTGACTCAAATAAATGTTCAAAAGAAGCGCAGCAAATTTTGACAACAGCACACGAAAGAGAACATATTGATCAATACGCAAGATTTTATATGAATGGTGACAGAATTGCCGGAGTAACTCCTGAAGCAGAGGCATTATACAGACAAATGGCTCGTGAAATAAAATCAATGACCCCTCAAGAAGCCGATATGTATAGGCAAATGGTTCGCTATAATCCTAAAAGAAAAACAGTTGTAGCTTATACAGCTAACCCGATGGAAATCCAGGCAAGAAGTAAAGAAATAGAATTATTGGCTCAAGAAAGATTTCAAACATTAGATAAAGTATTTAAACAAACAAATACCATGAGTACGCCTGATATAAGTAAAGCGGATATTGCATTGAATGTCTTGAGAGCACAGTCTGCAGTGTCATAAATTACCCCCAAATAAAACCCCTCTTCTACCTAATCTAACCCTAACTAACCCAAAAATAACGGCATATCAACTCCAGATATGCCGTTAAACTTTTATATTCCCCATTTTCAACTTTCCATTTTCAATTATATAAACCCCTCTCCTGTCCTTTCGGACACCCTCCCCCAAGGGAGGGGCAATAAAAAAACGAAACAATTTTCCACTTTCCATTTTCAATTTTCAATTAATAAAAAGCCTGCCCTACACAACTTCATGTCATTACGAACATTCGAAGAATGTGTAGTAATCTCATTGATACAATTGGGCGAATAACAAACTGACATATTATATTAATGGGATTGCCACGCTCACTAACGTTCGCTCGCAATGACATGTTTACCGCGTTTACCCCAGAGCAATGACATGATTGCTCAATAAAACCCTCTCCCGTAAAATCAGGTTTTCGTTTTCCAAACTCAAACCGATTTTTCTCCCTC